>CAZLGZ010000051.1:0-14919 GCA_964558965.1 uncultured Flavobacteriaceae bacterium | reverse complement strand
CTGCCCAAATCGGTATTGATACTCGCCAATTCATAAGAGGCGATTACATCCGAAAACTCCTCTTCCAAGGTGTGGTAAAGGGAGGCTGTAAAGCTCATCTCCGTATTTTCGTCCGGGGTGACTTTGGCTTGTAAGGCACCAAAAGAAGTGTTGAATTGGTTGTTCTCTTGTCCCTCGTAAAAGATGACCAGGGCTCTGGGGTCGGTTAATGTACCAAAATTGGTCTGGCGGTTTTGGGGTTCATTCCGGTAGTTATTCCTCGAAAAGGTTCCTAAAAAGCTCAACTGCCAGGTCGGGGAGAGGGAGTAACTCAGGTAACTCTGAATATCAAAAAAACTCGGGTTGTAATTGCTTTGGGTTTGCTGTCGGTTTACAAAAAGTCCGTTGTCTCTATAACGCAAGCCCACCAAGGCGCTCAGGGCTTTATTTTCGGATCGGGATTCCCAAGTGAGACTGCCTCCCAAAAGACTTGCTTCGGCTTGTAAACCCCAACTCACGGGCTTTTTGTAGGTGATGTCCAGGACTGAGGAAAGCTTGTCGCCGTACCGAGCCTGAAACCCTCCCGCAGAGAATTCCAGCTTTTGAATCATATTGCTGTTGACAAAACTAAATCCCTCCTGTTGAGCAGACCGGATCAAAAAGGGACGGTACACCTCAATGCCGTTGACATACACCAGGTTTTCGTCAAAGTTTCCGCCCCGTACATTGTACTGGGTGCTGAGTTCGTTGCTCGCCGATACGCCGGGAAGCAACTTGAGGATGGTTTCGACCCCCGGGTTCGCGCCAGGAATCTTTCGAACCAATTCAGGAGCTAAGGTTGTAATACCTTGAAATTTCTTGAGTCCGGTGGCGGTGACTTCCACACCACTCACTTGAATGGGGCCATCCTTCATGACCAAGTTAAACTCGTAGGTTTCGTTGGTGTTTAAAAGAAGCCCTTCAATAATAATATCCTGGTAGCCAATATGAGAGAAGACCAAGGTGTTTTCGACATCGGCCTTTATTTGGAGTAAGTAAAATCCATTGTCGTCCGTTGTTGTGCCTCCTGAGGCCGAGCGGATATTGACCTGAGGAATAGGTTGATTCAGGCTGTCCAAAACAATTCCGGTGACCGTTGCCGTTTGACCACTACCCAAAAAAGGCAAGAGCGCCAAGAGGCCCAGGAGCCAGAACTTACAGGAGTTCAATCGTCGGTTATTTTCTGTTGAAGATGCTTTCAAAAACGGTTGAGTTGCCCACTTTATCCCGGACCACCACCTTGAGTCGACAGGTTGTCGTATTCAGGATGCGGTCGTCAAAATTATAGGTCAGGGTTTTATTTTTGGGTTCGTACTCCATGAGGATCCATTGCCCATTGATGCTCGCTGCGTAGGTGTCGATCCCGGTACCCTTATCGTCAATTTCCAGACTGAGGTAGCTGTAGTTGTTCAACCATTGTCCCGTTTTAAAGTTACGGGCCCGTATAGTAGGAGCTAGGGTGTCTTTTGCGATCACAAAACTTCCCAGGTCACGGGTGCGGGCGCTGAAGGAGGATTCTCGCTTATAGGTTTTGTAATAGTTCGCACGTCCGTTTTTGTCTAAGCGACCGATGTAAAGTTGCTTTCGTTCGCTGGCGGGGTATTTGGATACATCAAAACTCAAGGTAAAGTTCTTGTGCACGGCAAGTGTTCGGTCGTGCACTTTAAAGGTGTCCTTTTCGAATTTTAGGTCTAAGAAGACATCCTTGTAAAAGGAATTCGAGGGGAAGCTCACAGAGGCCCCTTTAAAGTCGAAGGTGACATTCTGTTTTCTGGGAACAAAATAGGCCGATTTAAATACTTCAGCCTGTTGAATAACCCGTTGATTCTTTCCGAGCACTGGAATACGCACCTTGGTGGTATTTCCTTCGATATCGGCCAGGGTAAGCCGTACTTCGATCTTATCTCCGGCTTTTACCGGCAGTTGACCATCGTTGTCTAAGTGAGAGTAGATGCTAAGTGCGTTGGCGGGATCTCTAAAGCCTTTTTGTATACGTTTGCGGTATTGTGCAAAGTAGGGGAAGTCGATTAAGGTGTTGATATAACGGGTCTCGTTAAAGGCGAAAGACTCAAAGTCAAAAGCCGTCAGGAGTTTGCCGTTGGCCGTGATTTGGGCGGAGTAGATCCCGTTGCGGTTATAGGCTTTGTCTTGTTTGTCGTGGGCGACAAAACCGAAACCGATATTCCCTATAGCCTCGACAGGTTCTGTCGTGTAGGTGCCGTCTTCTTCCAAAGTCAGGGGAAGTTGAATTTTTTCTTTGCTGCCATTGACAATGGCGCTGTTGCCTAGGGGGTAAGCGTACACCTCCTGCAAATTAGGCGGTGTGGTATCATCCACCTCGTAACCATAGAGCAGGGGGTTGGTCGGTTTTTGGCTTACACTGTTGCGAATTTCAAAATGTAAATGAGGTCCGGAGGATCCGCCAGTATTCCCGCTATACGCCAAGAGATCACCTTCGCCCAAGCTCAATTCACCATAGTCTGGAAAGAGTTCGATTTCATAGGATCTTTTCTCGTATTGAGCCTTTTTGACATAGGCTTCAATTTCTGGAGCAAACTTCTGTAAATGCCCATAGACGGAGGTGTAACCGTTCGGGTGCGCTACGTAGATGGCCTTCCCGTACCCCCAGTGAGATACCTTGATTCGGGTGACCGTTCCCGGGCCGATGGAATAGACCGGCAGTCCTTGTTTTCCCTGGGTTTTAATGTCGATTCCCCCGTGGAAGTGGTTGGATCTCAACTCGCCAAAAGTCCCTGCCAGAATAAGGGGAATTCCCATCGGGCTGGCAAAGTTGTTTTTGCTTTCTTGTTCCTGGGCGAAGCTGGACGGCGCCAGCATAAAACAGGCCAAAAAGCACAGAAGAGTAGCGTTGCGCATAAGCGATTCAGGGTTTAGTACGAAAGTACTTATCAATATTCAATAAGTAAAGTCTGTGTTAATAACGTTCACTCATCTCTTGGTATTACACTTGGTCGATTGTTGAGGTATGGTTAAATTTGTTTAATACACATGATGTACGCCTTATGGCCGAATTGCTCTCTGTTGTGGATTCCCTAGAAAGTAGAGTGCATCAGTTGATTAAACAACTGGAGCAGCTCCAGCAGCAAAACGCGCTTTTGCAAAAAGAGTTGGATTCATTGGAAGAGAAGCAAAAGGAAAAATCCGAGGTCGCTGAAGAATGGCAAGAAAAATACCAGGCTTTAAAAATGGCGAACAGCATGTTGGGTAGTAATACAAACAAAACAGAAGCGAAGCTCAAAATAAATACGCTAATCCGAGAGTTGGACGATTGCATAGCTCAACTTTCGGCCTAGTCCATTCCATATGGGAGAAAAGCTCAAAATAAAGCTTTCGATTGCTGACCGGGTTTATCCATTGACGATTGATCCTAAGCAGGAGGAAGGACTTCGAAAGGCCGCGAAAAATATCGATTTCTTGGCCAAGAAGTTTGAGCAAAACTATGCGGTACGGGATAAACAAGATGTGTTGGCCATGTGCGCCTTACAGTTTGCTTCCCGAATTGAGCAGAGCGGAATAGAAGAATCGGAACAAATGCAGCAGGCGGCTGACCGGCTCGGAGATCTTGAAGCTCTCCTAGCCCAAGCCCTTGGTTCGGATTAAGTTCTTTGCAATAAGCTAGAGTTACTGCCCACATTGGCATTTAATTTTGACAAACTCAACATTACACTTTTTAAAAAGGGTGAGTTTCGGTTGTAAGAGCAGGCCTTCTTGTCAAGGATCCTCGCGCAGCTGGTTAGCCCTAAACCTGTTTTTAGGAGTTTGTACAAAACTTCCGCTGATGTGGGTTTTTTATTTTAATACAACACAGATATGGACACCAATATAACCTTGATTGTTGTCGGTTTAGTCGCTTTGCTTCTCGGCTTCGGAATCGCAAAAATCTTGGAAAAAAACAAAGGAACACAGCTCATCAATTCTGCTAAGAAAGAAGCAGAGACTCTCTTGAAAGAAGCGAAAAAGGAGGGGGAAAGCATAAAAAAAGATAAAATCTTTCAGGCCAAGGAGAAGTTCCTGGAGCTCAAGGGTGAACACGAGAAGGTCATCATGGGCAAAGAAAAGAAGATGGCTGAGGCCGAAAAGCGTATTCGCGATAAGGAATCCAAAGTCAGCAGCGAGCTGAACCGCAACAAGCAACTGAACGAGCAGTTGTCTTCTAAACTGGCCGAAGTTGAGCACAAAAGTGAAGTGCTGGACAAGAAGCAGGCAGAAACCGAAAAACTACATAAAAGCCAAGTACAGCAACTCGAGGTTATCTCTGGTCTCTCAGCCGAGGACGCTAAATCCCAATTGATGGAGTCCCTGAAAGAGACCGCCAAAACCGACGCCATGGCCTACTTGCAAACGACGCTCGAAGAGGCCAAGCTCAGTGCACAACAGGAGGCACGGAAGATCGTGATCAATACCATCCAGCGCATCGGGACGGAAGAGGCAGTAGAGAATTGTGTTTCTGTTTTTAATTTGGAATCAGACGATGTAAAAGGACGCATTATTGGGCGAGAAGGCCGTAATATCCGAGCGATTGAATCAGCCACGGGTGTTGAGATCATTGTAGACGATACACCGGAAGCGATTATTCTCTCTTGTTTCGACTCGGTGCGTAGGGAAGTAGCGAGACTTTCGTTGCACCGTTTGGTCACCGATGGGCGGATCCACCCGGCCCGAATCGAAGAGGTCGTTAAAAAGACCGAAAAGCAAATTAACGAGGAGATTATCGAGATCGGTAAGAGAACGGTTATTGATTTGGGTATTCATGGATTACACCCTGAATTAATCAAGGCGGTAGGACGTATGAAGTACCGTTCTTCCTATGGACAGAACCTTTTACAACACTCGCGTGAAGTAGCGAAGCTATGCGGTGTAATGGCCGCAGAACTGGGCCTCAATCCCAAATTGGCAAAACGCGCGGGTCTGTTACACGATATCGGGAAGGTGCCTCAGGCCGAAGTCGATATTGAGACTCCTCACGCCATTCTTGGTATGGAATGGGCCAAGAAATTCGGCGAGAAGAAAGAAGTTTGCAACGCCATTGGAGCTCACCACGACGAAATAGAAATGACCAGTTTAATCTCGCCGATCGTTCAAGTCTGCGATGCGATTAGCGGTGCCCGTCCTGGTGCCCGTCGACAGGTTTTAGACAGTTATATTCAGCGATTGAAAGACCTGGAAGACATTGCTCTGGACTTTAAAGGCGTTGAAAAAGCCTACGCTATTCAGGCGGGCCGAGAGCTGAGGGTTATTGTTCAAAGTGAAAAGGTGAACGATGACAAAGCGGCTGAGCTGTCGTTTGAAATCTCCCAGAAAATTCAAACGGATATGACCTATCCGGGACAGGTGAAAGTCACGGTGATCCGGGAAACTCGTTCAGTCAATATCGCCAAGTAGGAATCAGGGACCTGACAGAAGTCATTTTTTAGGACAAGGCGGCAGAATACATTTGAGGTATTCTAAAAGTCTTCGTCATGAAAAAAAGAGTCCCCGTATCCGAAATTATGACCCACGAGCTGGTGACCCTCAGTCCTGTTGATGACCTGGTCACAGCAGAAGAACTCTTCAAAAAACACAGAATTCGGCATATTCCGGTTGTTCAAGGGAAAGAAATCCTTGGAATGCTTAGCTATACCGATTTATTGCGTATCAGTTTTGCCGATGCCATTGGCCCGGAAGAGGAAGAGGTCGAAACCATTGTCTACAATATGTTCTCCATTGAGCAAGTGATGGCGAAAAATGTGATCAGTGTTCCCTCTACGGCAAGTATACGCGAGGTGGCCGCTTTTTTAGCCACCCAGGAATTTCATGCCCTTCCGGTCGTTGATGGGGAAGAATTGGTGGGCATTGTGACCACCGCGGACCTGATCAATTATTTGGTAGAACAGTATTAGGGGCAGAATTAATCCGCCCCTTCAGTGGCTTCGTTATCGGAAGAAGCTTCTTCTTCGGCCTGCTTGTTGCGCTGATTTTCCATGATATTCAGCTTCTTGAGCTTGGCCTTCCAGGTATCCAAGGATTCACGGTGCTTGGTGATCTTGGAAACCACTTCTTTAACCAATGGGTTGTCCTCTGATGCATTCGAGAAGAACTGCAGGTTGTTTTCGAGCTGTCTGATCTCGGCATTGCTCTCGTCAATCTTCTTGCGGATAAACGAGCGTTCCTTTTGGATGGCTCGGTCATCCTGCCCACCAGCCAATTGGCTGATTTTGTCTCCGTACTTCAACAGTTCTGATTCTTGCTTGTCGATATCCAGCTTTTTGAACAGGGCATCGATGATTTTGTTGAACTTGTTGTTGATGTGGAGTTTGTTCTGAGGAATACGTCCAAATGATTTCCATTCGGCGATAAAGCCTTTGATGGCTTTGAGGTCGTCTTCTCTTTTACCGCTCAATTGAAACTCTTTCAAGCGATCTAAGCACTTTCTTTTGTTCTCGTAATGCTCGAGTTCCACTTTGTGAGAAGCGTCTCTTTTGTCGTGCAGACGGTCAAAGTAGTGATTACAGGCTGCCTTGAAGTCGTTCCAAATCTTATCGGAATATTTGCGTGGCACATGACCAATCTTCTTCCATTCGTTTTGGATTCTCTTCATTTCAGGAGTCGCTGTTGCGTGATCTTCACTGTCCTTTAGGGCTTCTGCCAAGGCCAGTAGATTGCGCTTTTTCTCCAGGTTGTCCTGTTGTTCCCTTTTGAGATCTTTGTAGAAGCTGTTCTTTTTGCGGTTAAACTGTCGCACAGCTTCTTTGAATTCAGACCAGGTGGCCTCATTTACCTTTTGGGGCACCTTTCCGGCTTTAAAGAATTCTTCCCGTAGGGCTTCTACGGCCTTCATTTGCTTTTGAAGGGCTTTGTGGTCTTTGGCTAAGCCTTCTGCTTGCTCCAAGATCGAAGCGATGATACCTTTCTTCTTTTCCAGGTTTACTTCGTACCCGGCTTCGAGTTCTTTGAAGTGATCCTGCCGTCTTTGGTGCATCAGCTTGGTTGCGGCACTAAAACGCTCCCAAATGGCTTCACGATGCTCCTTAGCTACGGGCCCTATATCTTCTTTCCAGATTTTGTGCAGGGTCTGCAGCTCGAAGAATGCCTTACTCAGGTCGGGTTCTTGAACCAGGCCTTCTGCACGCTCCACCAGCTTTTGCTTCTCTTCCAAATTGTGTTTGAAATCCAGATCCCGCAGCTCGCGGTTCAGGTGTAGGAAGTCGTAGAATATTTCGGTGTGGTGGTGATACGTTCTCCACACATCGTTGTATTGGTTACGAGGTACTGGTCCTGCGTTTCTCCATTTTTCCTGGAGGGCTTTGAAGTTTTGGTAGGTGTTGTTCATGTCTTCTTCGACATTGATCAACGACTTGAGTTCTTCGATGATGGCCAGGCGATCCTGTAGGTTGCTTTCGAGTTGTTTCTCCAGGTTCTTGTAGTAGGAGTCTCGCTTTTCGCGGTATTCTTTAAATACCTCGTTGAATTGTCTTTTGGAGACTGAGCTGAAACGAAAATCGATCTCATTGCCCCCGTTTTCCAGGAATTCTTCCTTCTTTTCTTCAAAGAGGGCTTTAAACTGCTGGTCAAAGGAGCGTTTGATTTGATTGACGTGGGTGTTAATCGCTTGAACCTTTTCGGTTCTCACCAACCTTTGCAATTCGCCGACCAGGTTTTCCATGGAAAGGGAATCGTAGTCCAACATGGGGATTTGGTGACGGCGGTTGTTGTCGTCGTCTTCTGCATCCTCAGCATTGGCCTCATCAATTGCCTCTTGGGTCTCTTCCGGACTTTCTTCGGTCTGTTCTGTTGCGGCTTCTACTACTGGGCTTTCGGCTGATTCAGCGCTGGGCTCTTCCCTATGGTCAGGCTCTGTCTCCGAAGTGGGTTGTGTCTCTTCGGTCTCTGCCTTTTCTGCAGGAGCGGGGTTTTGCTCAACTGCTTTTGTTTCTTCGCTACCTGTCGATTCTGGCGACAGTTGTTCGTCTTTCTCTATCATGACGATGCTCTTTATTGGTTAAGTGATGACCAGATCAGGTAAGAGATCTGGGTTAATTCACCTGGCAAAAATACACAAAGTATTCAGGCCACAAGGAAACGTAGAACAGATATATTGACCGTTGATCGGCTCTTTAAGAAATGCGGTGCTGTTGCCAGATCTCCCAGGCCTTTTCGGCTTGATATTCCAGCATGGCCAAGCCATTTTGAATGGAGGCACCTGCTTGTTCAAATGCTTTTAAAAATGCCGTTTTATCGGGGTTGTAGATCAGGTCAAATCCCAGGCATTTTGAAGAGATGGTGGAGTAGGGAATGGCGGGTTTGGCATCGATATCCGGAAAGGTTCCCAAAGGGGTGGTATTGACCACCACCTGGTAGCCGTCAAGGCCTTTTTCTTCCAGGTCTTGGTAATTCATTCCCGTTTTATCTCGGTCTCTGGAGACCCTGTCCAATTGGAATCCGAGTTGTTCGAGTACGTAGCAGACGGCTTTGGAAGCTCCACCCGTTCCGAGCACCAAGGCTTGACTTCTGCTAGAGTGCAGATGGGGGAGGAGGCTTTGCTCAAAGCCATAGGCGTCGGTATTGTAGCCTTTCAGACCCTCCGGAGTTAGGGCAATGGTATTCACAGCGCCGATTCGTTCAGCTACAGGGTCTAGGGTACTGAGGAAAGGGAAAACCTTCTCCTTGTAAGGAATGGTCACATTCATTCCGGAAAGATTGGGTGTCTTCAGTACTTCATCTAATTTCGACAAGTCTTGAAGATCAAAATTTACGTAGACCGAATCTGTCCGCTGTTCGCGCTTGAATTTTTCCGAAAAATAGGATCGAGAAAAAGAGTAATCGATATCCTTACCCAGCAGACCGTAAATTGCCTTTTTTGCGCTGTTGTCTGTCGCCATACCATTCGAGTAAGAGTAGAATCACAATGCCCACTACAATGTACATACCCGCCCACCAGGTCTCTTCTAGACCGAAGTCAGGTACGAAGCGCTTGTAATTCTGAATAATTTTATCGCCGTTGGTATCCAGAAGGATGTTTCCACCTGAATCGGTTTTGAATACGGTTCTTTTCCAAGGCCAGATAACTCCCAGGGAACCGGTGATAAACCCTACAATAACAGCTGTCGTGATTTTTTTATAGCGCTTGAGTACATAGCCCAGCAAGTGTGAGAGCGTGACCAAGCCGGTTAATGATCCCAGGGTGAATACGGCAAGGATCTTCAAGGTGTGAAGGCGCTCTTCGTTTTCCATAAAACTGTAGTCTCCATTGAAGAGCTCGGAGAAGGTCAGGTAAAGAGCGTTTACCGAATCAACCAACAAGAGCACGTAATTGCCCAGTAAAATCAAAATAAAGGATCCTGACAGCCCTGGGAGGGTCATTCCGGAGACACTGATGATGCCGCAAAAGAAAATAAAATACAGGTTGTCATTCTCTGGTGCCGGATTCAAAAAACTGATGGAAATACCCAAGATCAAGCCCAGAATACCTGCGGTCAGGGTTCTTTCGTTCCAGTGTTTAAAGTCTTTGGAGATGTAGTAGATCGAACCCAGAATCATCCCGAAAAAGGCCGACCAAACATAGAGTTCCTTTTTCTCTAGAAAGTAATCCAGGAGCCGGGCAACGCTGAAATAGCTGACGAGCATCCCGGAAAGAAGGAAGAGCAGAAAGTTACCGTTGATGTAGCGGTAAAAACTGCGAAAACGCCCCGAGAAGAAGAGGCGGAAGGCCTTGCCATTGATTTTTTGTAGGGAGTAGATAAATTCCTCGTAGAAGCCTCCCACAAATGCGACGATCCCACCAGAGATTCCAGGCACTTTGTTAGCCGCTCCCATGGCCATGCCTTTAATCATCAAGAAAATGTAATCGAGAATCGATCGTGAATGCTCCATACCTGGTTCTGGCCTAGTTTTTCGCGGCCAGCCTTTCCAGGATAAAAATAAGTGAAAAACCCAGTATCCCTAGGAGAACAGCGCCTAATAATTGCGGATCGCCGTCGAATTGTCCAGGGAAGAGGTTGATTTCGCGAATAGGGATAACCTTATCGTCAATCACACGGGATTCAACCACCTCTTTCCAGGGCCAGATTTTGTTCAAAGAGCCCAGAATAAAACCGGTCAACAAGGCCAATGTGCTGTTGCGGTAATGTTCAAAAAGCCATTTGAGTAGGCGTGCAAAGCTCAACAAGCCAATAACGGCTCCCATGCCTACCGTAAATACTTCCGCAATTTTTCTTTCGTGCACCGCGTCCAGTACAGCTTTGTAAGAACCCAACAGCACGAGAATAAAGGATCCCGATATCCCTGGAAGGATCATAGCGCATACCGCCAGGGCTCCGGAAAGGAATAAATAGGGGAGGCTATCGACTTCCGCATTAACGGGCAGGATGGTAATCCAGTAGGCCACACCCGCTCCAGCGATAAAGAGCGCAATGGAGATTAAGGACCATTTTTTAATTTCTTTCCCGACAAAAATCACAGAGGCTAAAACCAAGCCAAAGAAAAAAGACCAGACCAAGACAGGGTGATTTTCGAGTAACCAACTCAGGGCTTTAGCTAATGAAAATATGCTGATGAAGACGCCTCCAAAAACAGAGATGAGGAAGGATCCGTTGATTTGCTTCCATACCGCTGCAAAGCCTTCCTTTCGCCAAACATTGATCAGACTTGGACTAATGGAATTGATGGACGAAATTAATTCTTCATAGATCCCGGAAATAAAGGCCACTGTTCCCCCGGAAACACCGGGAACCACATCGGCCGCACCCATGCCCATTCCTTTGAGGACCAATAAGGCGAAATCTTTGGTACTTCTGTTATTCTGCATAAACGCTTCTTAGGTAGAGGCTTTTTTGTGAACCGAAAAAATATCGATCACCCAAGGCAATTGAAGGAATTCTGGGAAGTAGGTTTCGAAAACCCGGATCTTGTGCACATCCAATTGCAGTGCCTTCCCAAAGTGTTCTTGAGCAGCACGGGTCTGGTGTCGTTGTAACTCGGAGCCCGCTAGCAAGTACAAAAGCTCCGCACTTTCAGGATGAAATTCTACTCCTTGTTTTAAGATATCGACCGCCGCTTCTGCTTCCCCATTACGGAGTAGAGCATCTGCCCAACCCATGTAGGTTTCTAATTCGTAGTTCCCCAATTCCACCGCTTGGCGATAAGCGTAATCGGCTTCGTCCCAGTCTTGTAAGGCTTGATAGGTCAGAGCGGCCTTCTTCCAATACACTGGATTCTCGCCATCAATACTTATAGCTTTATTGACATAATGCAGGGCTCTTTTGTATTCTTCTAAGCGAAAGTAGAAGTCCGTGATCGCCAGCCAGCCCTTATCCAATAGAGGATCTTCGTGAACGGTGTTGTAGTAGTAGTATTTAGCCAGATCAAAGTTCTGCAGCTTTTCGTGGCACTTTCCGATGCGTAAATACGCATGCGAAGTCGGGTCGTCGATCTGCATGGTCATTTCGTAGCATTCGATCGCTTCGTTGTAACGCTTTAGGCGCTCCAATACCTTGCCTTTCTCAAAATAAGCGCCGATGAACTGGTCATCCGAAATGATCGCGAAATCAAAGGCGACCAAGGCCTCCTCATCCAGTTCCAGGGTGCAATACATTTTGCCCAATTGATGCCAGGCGACCTCGCAATAAGGATTGCGTTCCAAGTAATCATTCAAAAAGTGAACTGCCCCTTGAAAGTCTTCTAGAAATTCAAAGCAGTACACCACATTATAGAGGGCAGAATAGTCTTGTTCATCAAACTCCAGGCACTTGATAAAACTGCGTTTTGCTTTTTCGTAGTCATCCATAAACAGGTACTCCATACCCAGTAGAGAGTGAATGTCTAAGGCGTCGTCAGTCATGTGCAGGGCTTCCAGGAGTAAGTTTACGGCACCTAAGTGGTTGTCTTGCTTGGAATGAATATTAGCACGCTGGATGTAAATTTCATCGTTGCTGGGGTCCAATTGCTGAAGCTCATCCAAAATGACTTCCGCTTCTTGATAAGCATCTTCGAAAACCAGTACCTCTACTCTCAAGAGTTTCAGTTCCATAGAGTGGGTGTGCTGTTGGAGCCCAATCTGGATGGCTTTTTTGGCTAAGGAGAGTTTACCGTGGTTGAGGTAGTGATGGATAATAGTTTCAAAATCCTCGGAATCAAAGAAATAGACGTCGTCTGTTTTGAGCATCGATTCGAATTTCGATACAGACTTGTCCGGTTTTTCGTTAGGATTCAACGCCATAGGAAGGAGTTTGGTTTTACTATGGACTTAAAATTAGCGTTAAGAAGAGGCCGTTGATTTCGGGAGCCGCAATCTTATCAACATTTTAGTCAACACCAAGCTGCTCAAACGAATCTAGTATTTCAACAATTTGTTGGCAAGCTTGGGTTATTTGATGTTTAGAGATCACCAAGGGTGGTGTAAGTCGAACGGCGCAGGGTTCAAAGAGCAGCCAAAAGAGGATTATTTGCCTTTTCATACCTTCCAAGACGAGGTAATTGGCTATTTCTGCACGCTCAAAGAGCAAAGCCAGCATCAATCCACGACCCCGAATCTCTTTTATCAGCGGGTGTTTCAGCTGGGCTCTGAAAAGCGCTTCTTTGGCTAAACTCCCTTCCAAATGATTTTCCGAATAGAGGGCCTTCAAGGTGGCTCGAGCCGCCGCTGCAATGACAGCGTTACCTCCGAAAGTGGTGATATGACCTAGTTTTGGTTCGCTTTGGAGCGTTTTCATCAATTCAAAAGAAGACAACAGGCCTCCGATAGGCATTCCTGAAGCCATGCCTTTGCCTATTACAAGCAGGTCGGGCGCACAATTGAATTGCTCAAAGGCAAAGAGTGACCCACAACGACCAAAGCCTGGTTGGATCTCATCCAACACCAAAAGAGCCCCTACTTCATCACAACGCTCACGTACCTTTTTAAGGTAATCGTTCTGAGGCAGGATAAAGCCGGCTCCTCCTTGAATGGTTTCCAGGATAACCGCGGCGGTATGGGTAGTGATTTTTGAAAGTTCCTCCTCCTGATTGAAGTGCAAAAAGCGCACATCCGGAAGAAGGGGGCGAAAAGCCCCTTTACGGGCTTCGTACCCCATAAGGCTTAGGCTGCCTAATGTACTGCCGTGGTAGGCATTTTTTGCGGCGAATATCTCGGTGCGTCCTGTGGCTCGTCGTGCTAACTTAATGGCAGCTTCCATGGCCTCTGTTCCGGAGTTGACCAAGTAAAGACACTGCAATTCTTGTGGGAGTTTGGAGCAGAGTTCTTCGGCGTATTTGACGGCAGGCTCCTGAATGGTTTCGCCATACACCATCACATGCATATAAGTGGCGGCCTGTTCTTGAACAGCTTCTACAACTTCGGGGTGGCAATGACCTAAGCTACAGGCCGAAACCCCTGCCACAAGGTCCAAGTGCTCCCGACCTTCCTTATCAATAATCAGGCAACCTTTTGCACGGGCTATTTCTAGTCCCAAAGGGTGGGGAGTGGTTTGTGCCTGGTATTTAAAAAAGGCGTCTCGCACGGCTTATCGTTCTTTTTCCTGAGCTACTGTTTTGCTCCTTTTCGCTCGAAGTTGTTCCTCCTTATCGATGTTTAGAGGGTCATTAATACCGCGAATGGTGGGCAAGACGAGGTTGTTGTCGTCATCGTCAAAGATATCTTCTTTGGTGAGTAGCCGTTCATCTCCGCGCCAGATAAACCCTTTGAGTTTCCGGCTGTCTTGAGGGAGGTCCTTATCCGGGAAAATATTCCCATCAGGATTGACAAAAAAGGTGATCTCGTCAATGGCATTATTCAGCATATGCAGTCTGATCTTTGAGCAGATGGTTTTGTCTATTCCGAGGAGTTCCTGTTTGTCATCGTACATATAATAGATGACTTCGGTATTTTTCACCAGATCAATAACCTTGAGTACATTATCTTCAAATTTGCCAAAAAGATCCTTCCCTTTGGCTTGGTTGTAACCTTGCTGACCCACCGTGTCCAAAGAAATGACAAAGGCATTGTTAATCACTTTAAGGGAATCCAGTTTTTCCGTTTCCAGGTCGGAGATGAGGTAGATGCTATCACCGGTCATTTGATTTTCGGCATTCCACATAATGGGGTCGCGCACCAATTCGGTGATCCCGGTCTTCTGTTCGAAGTGGATTGAATCGCATTTCCCTGCCAAATCGGTTTTGAAGAATCGCGCCTCTCGGAAAGCTCTGATGACCCTTTCGTCCGGTTTGCCGGTCACCATCAAGGTGTCTCCGTGCATGTAAAGGGAGTCGTTTTCGACCATGTTGATCGCTACAGCTCTCTTGGTAGCAAAGACGGAATCTTTGGCTTTGAATACCTCGGCATAATGGGCCCGGACGACTCCGTCATTGACGGTGTCTGTAACCTGAATATTGTTGGTAGCCGAGGCAAATTCCCGCGCCTTATCAAAAAAGACACTGTCGCCTTCGATGATCCGGTTATCGTAGTAGATTTTTGTTTTGCGTACCCCGTAGCCCTGTTCTATGGTGGTGTCGTAGAAACCTCGCTCACAATACATGGTATAGTCTTCACCTTTGATGGTAGAAGGTCCACGCATATAGGCGTTTTTGGTTTCGGTGTAGTAGTCCATCTGTTTGGAGTCGATGGTGTAGTCGGCATTTTCAATATGGACGCTGTCTTTAAAGCGGTACTTTTTTAACTCCATAAAATAAGTTCCGACTCGACTCGTCAAGGTGTTTTCGGAATCGACTATACGTCCACCACTGCGGTAGTACGAGCGTTGAGCGGCCCGATCAAAGTAGAGGGTGTCGGTATAGAGCGTCATTTCGGAATTGGTCAGCTCGACCTTTCCGAATGATTTAGCCAGTCGCGTGTTGCCATTGTATTGTACTTGCCGTCTGTTCATTTCGACAGAGTCTCCCTGTTGCAAGCGAACCTGTCCGATTGCGCGC
>CAZLGZ010000050.1:0-15238 GCA_964558965.1 uncultured Flavobacteriaceae bacterium | reverse complement strand
AATGGTGGTTGTAGCTCAGTTGGTTAGAGCGCTGGATTGTGGTTCCAGAGGTCGTCGGTTCGAACCCGATCTTCCACCCAACAAAAAAGCCCTTCTGAAATGGAAGGGCTTTTTTTTATGCGTTCAAACGAACTTAGGGAGTCGTTGCTTTGTCTACAACAAGACGATTCGAACGGTTGGCAATTTCCCACGCGGTATAAAAAACCAATTGTGCTCTGTTGGTCAAAAGATCGTAATTGATTTTGTCCGGTGTGTCCGAAGGACGGTGGTAATCGGCATGCGTTCCGTTGAAGTAAAAGATAATTGGGATGTTATTCTTCGCAAAGTTGTAGTGATCACTACGGTAGTAAAAACGGTTTGGATCATTCTCGTCGTTATAGGTGTAATCCAATTCAATATTCGTGTACTTGCTATTGATATTTTCCGATAATTCGTGCAATTCTGTGCTGAGCTTATCGGAGCCAATTAAGTAGATATAGTTGCGATCTCCTTCACGTTTCGGGTCAATACGACCCACCATGTCAATGTTTAGATTCGCAACGGTATTGGCCAACGGGAAGACCGGTTCTTGGTCTGTGTAATAACGAGATCCTAAAAGACCTTTCTCTTCACCAGTCACGTGCAAGAAAACAACACTTCTTTTAGGCCCATTACCGTCTTTAACCGCTTGCTGAAAGGCTTCCGCAATTTCAAGAAGGGCCACTGTTCCCGAACCGTCGTCATCTGCACCATTGTTCACCTCTCCTTGGCTCATACCAATGTGGTCCAGGTGGGAAGAAATAACAAGAAATTCATCGGGCTTTTCTGATCCTTTGATAAAGGCAACGACATTTTCACTATCGACTTCACCATTATTACTGCTCAACATGGCTTTCCAAGACAGGGCAACGGATTGACCCATATTGTCTTTATCCATGGTAGAATGAAAGGCCTTTCCGGCTTCTGAATTCATCACCACCAAGGAAGCACTTTCGGTATTGCTCTTTAAGCGCATGCTCCCACTGTTGTTTCTCGCCATACGACGGTAATACTGCTGGTAACGTCCAAAGTTCTTGTCGTCGACCAGAAGCAGGGCTTTAGCACCTAGTTCGGTGGCTAATTCAAGGCGTTTACTGATTCCTTCGGAAAGATTGCTCCATTTCGATGGTTCTTCCGTTCCAGAAAATAAAAAGGTTCCGGACTCATTCATGGGCTCACCGGATTTAGCCAAAACAACTTTCCCGGCAACGTTCATGTTACCATAGCTGTCGTAGTCGCCTTCTTTGATCCCATAGCCAACATAAACAACCTCTTCAAAATCTCCGCTCAGCGCAGACATGGTTACAAAGTGTTCTCCTTGGGTTAAAGTGGTTGCTCCCAATTCCATAGTACCCGACGGAACTTTTCTGAACTCTAATGGAACCTTTTGAATGTAAGAACCCTTATTTCCAGGAGCGATATTTAAGCTCTTATACGCATTAGTTAAATACTCTACGGCTTTCTTCTGACCCGGTTGACCTGTTTCTCGACCTTCAAACTCGTCTGAGGCGTAGATGTACAAGTGCTCCTTGAGCTCCTCTTCCGTAATCGTGTTAGCGTAGTCTACCGGATCGGCTTCTTTGGCCTGAACCGGGGCGGGGGCATCCGAATTTGTTTTGGATGCGTTACAAGCTGTAAACAGAAGGGCTACAGCGAAATACTTTATTCTCATGTGATATAAAAATGATAATTACCAAAGTTAACCAAAAATACATTCCCGGCATTTCTAGAAATCGGCCGAATACTTACATTCGTAGGAATGTAAATACAACACTTATGAATTGGGAATGGCAAGGGGTGATGCCCGCTTTGACGACAAAGTTCGATCAGCAGGATTGGCTGGATCTGGAGCTCTTTTCGGTCAACGTTCAAGCACAGTTGGAAGCAGGAGCTTCTGGAATAATTCTGGGAGGAACCTTGGGAGAGGCGAGTACCCTGACCAGTAAAGAGAAAGAACGTTTACTATCGCACAGTTTAGAATTGGTCAATGGACAGGTCCCGGTTATTCTCAATATAGCGGAAGGCTCAACAAAAGAGGCGGTGCAGGTCGCTGAAAAAGCGGAGGAATTAGGAGCCCAGGGATTGATGGTTCTTCCACCCATGCGCTATGTGCCGACAACAAACGAGGTCGTTCAGTACTTTCAGGATATCGCCAGAAGTACTCGTCTTCCCATCATGATTTACAACAACCCGGTGGACTACAAAGTCGAAGTGGGCGTGTCTCAGTTGGAGGAACTACTCAAAGAACCGAATATCCAGGCCATTAAGGAGTCTACACGTGATATATCCAATGTTACGCGTTATGCGGCAGCCTTTGGAGATCGACTTCGCGTATTAACCGGAGTAGATACCCTTGCCTTAGAAAGTCTATTGATGGGTGCTCATGGATGGGTGGCCGGTTTGGTCTGTGCTTTCCCCAGAGAGACGGTCGCTATTTTTGCTCTAGCCAAGGCAGGACGCCTTGAGGAAGCTCGAGCGATCTATCGTTGGTTCTTACCCTTACTGGAATTAGATATCAATCCTCAGTTGGTTCAAAATATAAAATTGGCGGAGTCTCTTGTTGGCCTGGGATCAGAGGAAGTACGAAAGCCCCGTGTTCCGCTTCAGGGAGCCGAAAGGGAGCGTGTACTGGCGATTATTAAAGAAGGGCTAGCCAACTGCCCTGAACTACCAGAATACCACAGTCTATTGGCATGAGTAACATAAAAGGAATTCAACAGATCGGGTTCAAGCAAAGTCAGGAAGGCACGACTTATTTCCAGACCTACAATCCTGTGGCGGGAAGTCAAACAGCCTATCGAATAGCAGAGGCCAGTGAAAAAGAAATAGAGGAGGCTGTTCAGCTTGCTTCAAAAGCCAGTGCAGAATTCGCGAACATGAGTTCAGCGAAGCGTGCCCACTTTTTGGAAACCATCGCGGATGAGATGCAAGGGGTAACGGAACAAATAGTTCAGGTGTATTGCGAGGAGTCGGGTTTACCGGAAGGTAGAGCAAATGGAGAACTCAATCGTACCCTTGGTCAATTGAGAAAATTCGCCGCTCAAGCGAGGGGTGGACGGATAGGTATTCCACGAATTGATACCGCTGATGCCAATCGGCAGCCCCAGGCCAAACCTGATCTTAGGAAAGTTGGTGTGCCTCTAGGGCCCGCTGTCGTTTTTGGGGCTTCTAATTTTCCTTTGGCTTATTCTACAGCTGGAGGAGACACGGCTTCTGCCTTTGCTGCGGGTTGTCCAGTTATCGTTAAAGGCCATCCATTGCACGCGGCAACAGGAGAGATCGTGGCATCGGCAATCGATCGTGCTGCACAAAAAACAGGGATGCCCGATGGGGTGTTTTCTCATTTACAAGGTCAGGGCCATGATTTGGGGCAAAAGCTCACTCAACATCCGCAGGTCAAAGCGGTTGGGTTTACGGGAAGTCACGCCGGAGGAAGAGCTCTTATGGATTTGGCAAGTAAAAGAGTGGAACCCATTCCGGTTTTTGCTGAAATGGGGAGTATCAATCCCGTCGTCTTTTTGTCTTCTGCTCTGCAGCAAAAAGGCCAATACTGGGCTGAACAATACGCCGCTTCTATAACACTAGGGGTGGGGCAATTCTGTACAAATCCCGGTTTGATGTTGGCAGTTCAAGGAGAGGAATTAGAAGGGTTTAAAAAATCTCTGCTCCAAAATCTCAGTGCCACTTCACCCGCTTGTATGATTCACCCTAATCTTGCAGAGAACTACAACAAGAACAGACAATTTCTTTCGGATGTTCCTGGGGTAGAAGTGCTATTGTATTCGGTAGAAGGAGAAACTCCTGTGCAATTGAATTGTATACAAGGGGAAGACTTTTTAACCCAACCCAATGCACAGACGGAAGTATTTGGCCCGAGCAGTTTGCTGGTGGAATGCAAAAATCAAGAGGAATTACTTACTGTTATTGATCACTTAGAAGGACAGCTCACTGGAAGTATGATCTATGAATCCAAAGACGAAAGCGATTTGGCCCAGGTACAAGAACATTTGGGTAGAAGAGTTGGACGTCTTATTCACAACGGGGTACCGACCGGTGTCGAGGTTTGTGACGCTATGCATCACGGTGGCCCGTATCCGGCGAGTACTGATGCTCGATTTGGAGCCGTCGGTGGGGATGCGGTTGATCGTTGGTTAAGACCCTTGTCTTATCAAAACTGCCCGAATGATCTGCTGCCAGCAGCTCTACAAAATGAGAATCCGCTGAAATTAATGCGCTTGGTAGACGGTGAGTATACCCAAAAGGCCATTCCCACAAATGCTTGATTATGTCTTCAGGAGTTTTTCGATGTATTGATGCGCACACCTGCGGAAACCCTGTCAGAGTAGTCACTCATGGTGGCCCTGAATTAGAAGGGGCCAATATGAGTGAAAAGAGACAACACTTTTTAAAAGAGTACGACTGGATCCGAAAAGGGCTCATGTTTGAGCCTCGAGGTCATGACATGATGAGCGGTAGTATTCTCTATCCTCCTGCAGATCCTCAAAATGATATCGGTATTCTTTTCATTGAAACAAGTGGTTGTTTACCCATGTGCGGTCATGGAACCATAGGGACGGTGACCGTCGCTGTTCAAGAAGGACTCGTCAGACCCAAGACTCCGGGCATTCTTCGTTTAGAAACCCCTGCCGGTCTTGTTATAGCTGAATATGGGACGAAGGGGCATAGAGTGGATTGGGTGCGCATTACCAATGTTCCCAGTTATTTGGCGGTCGAAGGTCTTGACTTTCACTTTGAGCCCCTTGGGCCTTTAAAAATAGACGTTGCCTATGGTGGCAACTATTATGCGATTGTCGATATTCAAAAACACTTTTCCGGGATTCAAGATTTTAAAGCAGAAGAGCTTATCGGAATGGCTCGTCTTCTAAGAACACAACTGCAAGCTGAATTCAATGCTCAATTCATTCATCCCGAAAATAGTAGCATTGCCGGGATCTCCCATATTCTTTGGGGAGGTTTGCCCCAGCACGAGGGATCTTCCGCCAGTAATGCCGTTTTTTATGGAGACAAGGCCATAGATCGCTCTCCTTGTGGTACCGGGACTTCGGCCCGTATGGCACAGCGAGCGGCCAAAGGACTGTTGAATTTGGGGGAATCCTTTCTACATGAAAGTTATATTGGATCGGTTTTCGAAGGTAATTTTGAGGAATGGTCTCAAGTTGGACCCTATGAAGCCATAATACCAAAGATTAAGGGATGGGCTCGGGTGTACGGCCAGAATAGTATTAGTATTGATCCGGAGGACGATCCCTACGCTCACGGATTTCAGGTTATCTAGCAAGCCAATGAGTAAAAAAGTTATCGTTGTTGGGTCAGGGATAGTTGGTGCAAGCTGCGCCTATTACCTGCATAAAGAAGGGCACGAAGTGGTTTTGTTAGAAAAGGACCAACAGGCTTCCGGTGCTTCTTATGTCAATGCCGGCTACATCACCCCGAGTCATATCATTCCGTTAGCAGCGCCAGGAATGATACGGATGGGATTAAAATACATGTTTGATTCCAGCGGTCCCTTCTATATGAAACCCCGGTTGGATGGTGATTTTTTGCGGTGGGCGAGGGCTTTCCAGAAATCCTGCACCGCTGAAAATGTCCAAAAATCCATCCCCCTTATCAAGGATTTGAACCTTCAGAGTCGTCAACTCTATGATGATTTGCTTTCGTCCGGAGATCTGGGAGACTTCCATTGGGAGAACCGAGGCCTTTTAATGGTCTATAAGACGGAGAAGGCGGCAGAGTCTGAAGGCAAGGTCGCCGCAGAGGCGAAAGCCCTGGGCCTGGAAGTAGAGCAATTGGAGGCTTCGGAATTGGCTAAGCTCGAACCTGGCTTTAGTGAAGAAGTCAAGGGAGCCTGGCACTATCACTGCGATCGCCACAGTACTCCCACGGATATCCTTCCCCGTTTACTCAAATACTTGAGACAGCACATCAGTTTTCAGAAGATGAAAGAGGTGAGCAGCTTGAAGAATACGGCGGCAGGTGTAGAAGTCATTTGTGGGGGTGAAAAACTCAGAGCAGATCGTCTGGTCGTTGCAGCGGGAGTCTGGTCCGCTAAGCTGGTTAAAAGTCTTGGGCAAAATCTAATGCTAGAAGCCGGGAAGGGATACCGCATCGATGTACATCGGGACCTCCCCATAAGCATGCCCGCTATTTCGCTGGAACACAAAATTGCCGTCACTCCCATGAAAGGGTTTACTCGTTTTGCGGGGACTATGGAGTTTTCTGGGATCAATAAGATCGTCAGAAAAGAACGGGTGCAAGCCATTGCTAAGGCGGCAAAATCACTTTATAACCCATTGGAGTTTAGCTCAGAAGATTTAGCGGAAGCCGCAACAGGTATGCGACCAGTAAGCCCCGACGGCTTGCCCTATATTGGGCCACTTCCAACATTCCCTAGGGTGTTTTTGGCCACCGGACACGCCATGATGGGTTGGAGTTTGGGACCTATTACAGGCCGGATAATTGCTGATTTAATCTCTGAGAAACCTCCCGTCCTTTATTCACCACATTTGCGAGTTGGTCGAAAATTTTAAGAATTTCGATGAGTTGGCCTGCTAATTGCTTTTATCTTCCCGAGAATCAAGGTATTTTTAAACTATGGGAAGATTTCTTCTATTTCTAACGGCGTTCTTTAGCTCGTTTACAATGGGTTATGCTCAGGATATTACGGTCCTGAGGCTGGAAGATTTTGATTTAAATGGAAAGGTGAAATCCTGCACCGTTATCAACAGTTATGGCAAAGAGGTCTTTGAATTTGACGAAAACGGAAGGCTAAAGAGTACCAAGACCCAGTATTCTGATACGGATACCCATTGGGTCAATTATGCCTATGAAGGGGATTATCTCAAAGAAAAGCGCAGTGAACACTACTCCAATGGCACCTTAAACAAGGAACAGTCGATTGTGAATATTTACCAGATCGACACCCTAAAAAGCAGCATAAAAATTACAGAGAAAGTCGTCTCGTACAACAAGGAGTTCCTAGAGCAAATAGTGTATACCTTGAATTTGAAGGGCGAAACCCTTTCCATTCAAAAACTACACGCAGACGCGGTAGACGAAATCAAGGTATCTCATACGACAACCTCTTCTGGTGAGATCACGGAATATGTTCTGAATGGATCGCTCCAAAAATGGATTCGCAAGAGAATGGTTCCCGGAGAAGGAAAGACCAAAATCAAGGAGGTCCTGACACGCGAATACTTTAATGATGAACCTTATTTAGCCACAGAAGAGCGATACAGCCCTTCAGGAACCCTTCTGTCTAAGGAACAATTCCTGTATGACGATACGGTAAATAAATACATTACAGAAGAACGT
Organism: uncultured Flavobacteriaceae bacterium; assembly: GCA_964558965.1. GTDB lineage: Bacteria > Bacteroidota > Bacteroidia > Flavobacteriales > Flavobacteriaceae > Aureicoccus. Next base: position 7,885 of record CAZLGZ010000050.1, on the reverse strand, counting down.
CACGACTACGTTTATACAGAGAAGGATATTCTCAAGGGAGAAAAGATTACCGCTCAAAATACGGTGACTGAAAAGCAGTATGTTTTTCAGTATGACAACAGCAGTACGGCGAACTGGATCCGGAAGATTATACTCCCAGATAATAGCTATACCAGCCGTGTTATTGAGTACTATACCGAAGAAGTTAAAGAGACAAAAAAAGGACGCTAGATGTCTGAAAAAGAATTAGGTGCACAAGCCAGCGATGTAGCAGAATACAAGCAAAAAATCTTAGGTATTTGCAACGAGACAACCAAGGGAACCCTCATGGAAACCCTGAACATTGAATACGTAGATGTTGGGCAGAATTTTTTAATCGCCCGTATGCCTGTTGGTCCTGCCGTTTACCAACCCGATGGAGTTTTACATGGAGGCGCTACGGCTGCTTTGGCAGAGAGTGTAGGAAGCGCCGCTTGCTATGTCTTTTTAAATGCACAGGAAAATATCATCCGTGGTATAGAAATTTCGGCCAATCATGTTAAAGGTGTCCGAGAAGGATACGTTTATGCTCGGGCGGAATTGATACACAAAGGAAGAACGACCCAGCTCTGGAATATTCGGGTCACAAATGAATCGGATGCCTTGGTGTCACTGTGTAAATTGACGACAATTACACTGCCAAAAAATGCCTAAAAAACTTCAGCAGCTCACCTCCTTTTTTGCCGAATGGCAACAGCAGAAGGCCTTTGCTTTGTTTCGACTTCCAGGCTCAAAAGAAATTCACCTCTGGAGCGGTCCAACGCTAGACAGTAATGCCGCATCAGAAGCTTTTTTTGAATGGGCTCCTTTTCACGATGACACCCCAACCTTCCGAATAACTGCTGAATTACAGGACCATTGGGGACTTGAAGAATTTAGTCTTCTATGTGAACCCATTACCCAAGGGTCTAACCGGCAGATTGAAGAAAACTTTGGCGAGGATGGCAAAGAAGAGTACCTAGAAGGACTGCAGCGATGTTTACATAAGCTCCATACGGGGGTGCTAGAAAAAGTAGTCTTTTCGAGACGTGTCAGCCTAAAGGCGCAGGCCCATCCTCTTGAGCTGTTTATGAAAGCCCAATCCAAATACGAATCTGCTTTTTGTTATTGGTTTCATCATCCAAAGGCCGGTTGTTGGTTAGGAGCTAGTCCCGAAATTCTGGTGAAGTCCAATGGGGATGAATTACAAACCTTTTCTTTGGCTGGAACACAAAAGGCCAATGGAGAAGATGCACCGGTTTGGACGGCCAAAGAAAAACGAGAACAGGGATTAGTCACTCAGTATATTCAAGAATTACTTGAGGGCAAGGTTGATGATTTGCAATTAGAAGGGCCTTTTGATGCCAGAGCAGGTCAATTGTGGCACCTCAAAACGGTAGTGCGTGCTAAGACTAGAATCAAGGCCTTTGATATCGCCAAGAGTTTGCATCCTAGCCCTGCAGTTTGTGGCCTTCCGAAAGACAAGGCGAAGGCTTTTCTCAAAGAAGTCGAAGGCTATAACAGGGGGTATTACACGGGTTATCTCGGACCGGTTAAAAGGGCTAGCGCTGACCTCTTTGTCAACCTGCGATGTCTGGAGTGGAAACCAGACGAAGTCCGTATTTATGTCGGGGGTGGCATAACCTCAGAATCCGTACCTGAAAAAGAGTGGGAAGAGACCTGCCATAAAATGAATACCATGCTGGAACTCTTCCGGGATTAAGGAGGAATTCTGGACGCTGAGCCGTATTTTTGTAGTGTGAAGGTTTCGAGCATTCCAGTGGCACAACAACTCCTAGCAGCCTGTCTTCAAAAAGGCATTCAGGAGGTTGTGATTTCTCCCGGATCGAGAAGTGCTCCTCTGACGCTTAGTTTTGGCTCGAATCCGGATATCCGCACCTTTACCATCATCGACGAACGCAGTGCGGCGTTTTTTGCTTTAGGGAGGGCCTTGGAAAGTCAGAACCCGGTTGCTCTCATTTGCACTTCAGGAACAGCGTTGCTAAACTACTATCCTGCCATTTGTGAGGCGTTTTACAGTGAAGTCCCCTTGTTGATTCTCTCTGCCGATCGACCGGCTTATTTCATTGATCGTGGAGACGGGCAAACCATACGACAAGATCAGGTATTGGCACAGCACTGTGTGCATTCCAAAACCCTTCTTCAAAACGTAGAGCATGCACCAAAGAAATTGACTTCTTTTGCTCCTCATTACTTGGATATGGACCCAGAACAGGTTCATCAACAGAATGCGGACGCTATAGAATTGGCCATAAGATCTTGGAAGCAGAGAAAGGGGCCCGTGCACCTCAATATTCCCCTAGAGGAACCCTTATATAACCAAGTGAGTATTTCGGACGCTGAGTTGAGAAGGGCATATCAACCCCGTCTTGCAGAAGTGAATACTTCAGAGGAGATTAAGGTCAGTCCCGAGAAAATTGAGCTATGGGAAAACGCGACCTCCAAGCTCATCTTGGTAGGACAAATGAACTGCGCTCCTCAAAACACCCCGGCTTGGCTTAACCGTTTAATTGACGATCCCTCGGTGATTGTCTTAACCGAGACCACTTCAAATCTGAATCACCCGGATTCTATTGACAGTATAGACAGTGTGATCGCCCCCATTGAAAAAACACAAGAAGCCGCGGCCATTTTTCAGGACTTAAGACCCGAAGTTCTGGTTACCCTGGGCGGGCATATCGTTTCAAAAAAGATTAAAAAGTTTCTTCGGGATTTCGGCCCGGTAGAACATTGGCATATAGGAGACAGTCGGCCCTTGGATACATTTTTCTGCTTGCAGGAACATTGGAGAATAAGTCCAGAAGACTTTGTGGAACAGGTATACCAAAAAGGCCTCAATGCAACCGTTGCTTTTCCGGACTCAAACTATATCGGACTTTGGAACAGCCTGAAGAAGAACTACGAAATCAACCGCGAACGCTATATCGAGCAAATTCCCTATTCGGACTTTGTGGTCTTTTCTTCTCTTTTTAAGGCGATTCCCGAAGACTATGATTTGCATCTTGCGAACAGCAGTGCGATACGTTATGCCCAATTATTTCCGCATAAATACTCCTGGAAGACCTATTGTAACCGGGGGGCAAGTGGGATAGATGGTAGCACCTCTACCGCTGTGGGTGTCTCTTATGGCTCTCCCAATCCCGGAGTCTTGGTTACAGGAGATCTCAGCTTCTTTTACGACAGCAATGCCTTTTGGAATAAGTATGCGACCGAGAACTTAAAGGTCATCCTGATTAATAATGATGGTGGAGGAATTTTTAGAATTTTACCCGGAAAAGAAGAAAGTCCTGTTTTTGAAAAGCATTTTGAGACCCCACATGGTCGAACGGCGAAATTGCTCTGTGAACAATACGAATTGGACTACAAAGCATCGAAAACGACCGATGAACTGTCTGAGGGCTTGAGAAGTTTATTCCAAAAACCGCGTCAAGCGGCTCTGTTGGAGGTTTTTACACCCCGTAAACTCAATGACAAAGTTTTGCTGGAGTATTTCGAGTTTCTTAATTTAGAATTAAAATTCAATAAAACACTATCCCATTATGAGTAAAAGAGATGAACTAATCGAAAAGTATGCCGCTGACATCAAGGAGAAATTCGGAGAGGCTCCGGACATGGATTTCTTGACGAAGGTGACCATCGGATTAGGTCCAGCCATTTACAACATGGACGCTTCTAAAGTATCGGGTTCTGATGATAAGGAACTGGCTACCGTGAAGAACAACTTTTTGATGAAGAAACTCGGTCTTTCGGATGGCCCCCAATTATTGGAAGCCATTAATACAGTCATTGACAGATACGGAAGGTCTGAAAAGAATAAACACAGAGCAGTTATTTACTATATGCTCGCCAAGCATTTTAACAAAGAAGGCGTGTATAATAAGTAAATTGCTTCATGAAAGAAGAAGGCCGCTCTTTCCGAGCGGCTTTTTTTATGCCAGAAAAGGAGTATTATGATAGAATTAGGGAATTTCAATACCCTGGAGATTGTTCGGAAGAGTTCGGTCGGCTATTTTTTATCCGATGAAGAAGGAACAGAGGTCCTTCTACCAACCAAGTATACGGATCCCTCATCCGAAGTAGGAGAGGAGGTATCTGTTTTTTGTTATCTGGATCATGAAGAAAGACCCATTGCAACAAATCTGAAACCCTTGATTAAACGCAATGGCTTTGCTTGCCTGGAGGTAGCCGCTTTGACTGAAGTTGGCGCATTTCTCGATTGGGGTCTGGAAAAACAGCTGCTGTTGCCCTTTCGAGAACAATTAAAGCCTTTAGAAGTGGGGGAATCGGTGCTGGTACACTGCTATTTAGATCCCAAGAGTTTTCGCCTACTGGCCACGATGAGATTGAAGTCCTTTTTTAAAGTCCCAGAAACGGTACTGCCTGTTGGAGAACAGGTACAGCTTTTAGTTGCAAGAAGGACGGATTTGGGTTGGGAAGTCATTGTCAACCAGGCGCACGCCGGGCTTATTTTTCACTCGGATGTATTTGAAGATTTGGCGCCGGGGATGGAATTAGAAGGCTTTGTCCATCAACAACGAGCAGACGGTAAATTGGATATTCGATTGAGGCAACAAGGGATTGATGGATTACAGCAGCAAGCAGAAGAAATCAAGGAACGCTTACTCAGAGCAGACGGCTTTTTGCCCTTAAACGATAAATCCAGTGCCCATGAAATTAAAAAACGCATGGGCATGAGTAAGAAATCCTTTAAGCGAGCTACGGGCATCCTTTATAAGAAACGGGATATCGAATTTGTCGATGGCGGCATTCGGCTGATTAGCAATTGATTAAACTTCTTTTCTGAAAGCGGTAAATTCACTACATTTACTTGCCCCAAAATGAACGGAATTCCCAAACTCCGTGATGAACTAAAATTGAATTGACATGCCTTTTATTGAAGAGAACGACTTGCTCGATTTGCACAAGGATATCGAAAAGGCCCAGATCATCAATGAACGCCTTTTAGATCAGATAAAATTTAAGAATAAGGACCTCAAGAAATTGAAAATACAGCGCTATTTACTTATTGGAGTAATGGCGATATTTTTAATTGGCGCCTTGGGTATGGTTGCTTATTTCACCGGAATGAATGCGCACAACGAATTGTACGAGGAGCGCATATCGTCCAGTCAAGACAGCCTGGAAAAAGCCCGTAAACGTCTGGAATTCCTCAAGGACCAAAACGAAGAACTGAGTTTAGTGAAGGATTTTTACTTGGCTAAAAAGTTCCTCAACAAAGAAAAGGTGTACTCGGTACAAGTGAAGTCTTTGGTAGACAGTAATATTCCCTTAGCTCCCAATGCGCTCACGAATACGCATTTGGTTAAGACCAATCCCTATTACGCTTATTCCATAGGAACATTTGAGACCCTGGAAGAGGCGCAGAACTTCAGGTTGCACCTGGTGGACATTGGCTTTAAAGACGCTTTTGTCGCTTCTTACAAAGACGGTAAACGTCTGCAAATCGAAAGGCCTGACTAGTTGAGTAAACTCGCAATTTGGGTCCGAACGGCCCGCTTGAGAACCCTCCCTCTTTCTGTTTCCGGTATTATATTCGGCGCTGGTTTAGTCGCAGAATCTGCCACTTTTCCCTGGTTACTTTTTGTGTTATGTCTTTTTATTACCATCGGATTTCAGGTTACCTCGAATTTCGCGAACGATTATGGGGATGGGGTAAAAGGTACGGATGATGAGACCCGGGTAGGTCCCTCTAGGGCCATACAAACCGGTGCGCTCAAGCCCAAAGAATTGCTACGGGGTATTTATTGGAGCAGTGGGATCAGCATCGCCTTGGTACTTGTTTTGCTCTGGAAAGCCTTTTCTGTCGATCAATTGCCCCTAATCGTTTTGTTTTTTGCCTTGGCTTTGATTAGTGTTGGGGGAGCCCTTAAGTATACGATGGGTAAAAACCCTTACGGTTATCAAGGATTAGGCGATATCTCTGTACTCTTGTTTTTTGGACTGCTTGCGGTTTGGGGTACACGCTATGTACTCACCCAATCCTGGAACACCATAGAAATACTTCCCGCCTTTGGAATAGGTTTGCTTTGCACTGCTGTTTTAAACTTGAATAACCTTCGGGACCACCAGTCTGATAAAGCACACGGTAAAAACACGCTTGTGGTGCAGAATGGATTTGAATGGGGAAGAAGGTACCATTATAGTCTATTGGTCGGTTCTCTGATTTGTTTCCTAGGTTACTTATTTATCACTGAAGCAGCGCCGCTAATCTACTTGATGCTCTCTCCTTATTTGATCTTAAGTCTACACCTTCGCCGGGTTGCTTCCGCAGTGGATCCCGCCCGATTAGACCCGGAATTAAAAGTTGTTGCCCTATCGACCTTTTTTCTGTCTCTCAGCTTTTTTCTGCTCAAAGCATTATTTTCTTAATTTAGGAGTTTATTAAGAAAAAACCCCTACAGTTTGGAACGACCTATTAAGATTCTCATCGTCGAGGACAACGTCATCATTGCGGATGACATGCAGTCTATGTTGGAGGAGATTGGCTATGAGATTGTCGATAATGTTATCGTCTTTGAACAGGCCATTGAAGTCCTTAAAAAAGAGCACGTGGATCTGGTTTTGATTGACATCATTCTGGCTTCTGATAAAACCGGGATCGATCTCGGTAAGCACATTCGAGACAATTACCACATCCCCTTTGTCTTTGTTACTTCCAATGCAGACCGCGCTACCGTAGAAAGTGCCAAGACCGTTAAACCGGATGGATACCTTGTCAAGCCTTTTGAGCAACAGGATCTCTATACCGCCATCGAAATTGCTTTAGGCAATTTTGATTACTCAAAACAGAAAAGGATAGACGCTGCTTCAGGGAGCGCCTCTGAAGGAGACTCCTTTATGTCAAACTCGGTATTGAAGGATTCAATCTTTATTAAGAAACAGCACCTCTATTATCGGGTATACTTCAACGATATTCAGTTTATCAAGGCGGACAACGTGTATTTGGAAGTCAATACCACTTCCCAGAAGTATCTCGTCAGGTCGCCCCTGAAAGATTATTTGGAGAAACTGCCCAACGATAAATTTCATAGAGCCCATAAATCGTATATCGTAAATGTGGACCACATCAAAGCCATCAATGCCAAGGATGTGATGATTAAGGACACGGTAATCCCGATTTCTAAAGACTTCAAAGAGTTCATCATTTCTGCGATGAATTCTTAGAACTACTCTTTTTAACTGACTAAGGCCCCTTTTTGGGGTCTTTTTTTTGCTAAAAATCAAAAACTGCCTTGCACGCCACAAGCTTTGGCCATTTCACAACAATCCTTTTTGGTCTTCTCGACATCGACCTACTTTTGAAGTGTTCTTCTTCGATAGAGTTGAAGACGTCAACAAAGTAATTTTTTCATTTTCATATAGTGTTCTCGTAAAAAGGCTTCTTCTCCGGAGGAAGCCTTTTTTAATGTCTAAAAATGGGCGACAAGGGGGTTAGACCACAGCTGCCGATTTCTTTACAACAAAAATTCAGGGAAATACATCCTTAGTAGTACATTTGAAACTATGATGAGGGGCACCTTCACACAAGCTAAATCCTTACTACTGCTCACCTGCGCAACATTGCTGTTTGCAGGATCTACAACTGTGGTTTTTGGTCAAACCAATCCAGGGAGCAGTCTGCGTCAATTTGAAGAATTCACAGAACCCCAGGACCGCTTCGAGTATTTTATTGAAACAGATAACCGCTATGTGGAAAACACGGGATCTGATTGGTTGAGTCGAATCGACATCTTTTTGGAAGCTTCCAAGGAACTCAGAGATTCTTCTGCAATACGTATATACAACACCCTACGCTCAAGAATCTATACCGATCTGAACGAGCATGCAAAAAGTATTCAAATAGGAC
>CAZLGZ010000049.1:0-15644 GCA_964558965.1 uncultured Flavobacteriaceae bacterium | reverse complement strand
CGGCCTATACTACCCTTGACTTCCGTGTGGATCAGTACCGCCCATTTTTTTGATCAAACTGCTATTTTATCCATTTTTGTTTTAACCCTTGTTTTGTTACCCAAACGCCAAGGAAGTCTAGTAGGATTGATATTAGAAGGGTAAACGGAGCGTAAGACGCGAGGGTGTCTAAGGTTCCACTGAGAAAGTAGAGCCAAAAACGATGTGTTATAAATCCACAGGCCGAAATCACATAAAAGTGATACGCTATTTTTTTTCTAAGAAGTAGAAAAAGGCTCCCGAGAAACAGACCTATAATACCAATAGTATAACCGACTTGGGTCCATAAGGGTTCTAACATTTCTTCACCCCATACCGAGTCTACCTGCAGAATCCCCATAATTCCTAGAGTAACCATCGGCAGTGAGAAGATCCAATACCAAAATGGTGGCTTCCTTATTTTATCCTGCATTCTTTAGACTTTTATTAAAAGTACAATTATCTAAGGATTAAGATTAGTTTTGGATTCGTTTCAGAATGAGGTAGTTATAGGCCGAATGGCATGGACAAAGTCGGCGGTTCCTTCTGGACCGTGCGCCCCTAAGTGTTTAATGAATGCCGATCCGATAATAGCGCCTTTCGCCGTTGAGGTGGCTTGTTCAAAGGTGGTGGAGTCGTGAATTCCAAAACCAACAACTTGTTCATTTTGAAGCCCCATCTGACCAATGCGTTTGAAGTAGTCAAATTGTTCTTCTCCAAAGCCGCTTTTTGCACCTGTTGTGCTGGCTGTACTCACCATATACAGAAAGCCTTTTGACGCTGCATCCAGTTCCTGAATACGAGCCTCCGGGGTCTGGGGAGTGATGAGGAAAATGGGGAGAAGATTGTATTTCTCATAGATTTCCTGGTATTCCCGTTGGTAAACGTCCACGGGTAGATCGGGCATGATGATTCCGTCGATGCCTACTTCTTGGCATTTTTTGCAGAAGGCCTCTACACCGTATTGGAGCATGGGGTTGAAGTACCCCATCAGCACTAGAGGAATGTCAATTTCTTCTCGTACTCCCTCCAGTTGCTCAAATAGTTTGGCGGTACTCATCCCATTGTGCAGCGCTTGGGTGGAACTGTATTGTATGGTTGGTCCATCCGCCAAGGGGTCACTAAAAGGAAGTCCTATTTCAACCAAATCCACTCCGGAATCCTGCAGGTTTTTTAGAATCGTCCGGGTATCATCTAAGGCGGGATATCCAGCGGTAAAGTAAATAGAAAGCACCTTTTCTGGGGCTTTCATTCGCTCTGTAATGCGGTTTGTCTGTGCTGTCATGAATGCTGTTTAAGAATTGAGCTAGAGCTTGAAATAATCGATATAGGTTTGGAGGTCTTTGTCTCCGCGACCAGAGAGGTTGACCACCACGATTTCTTCGGGGCCGAATTTTTTCTGATCGAAAACGGAAAAGGCGTGGGATGTTTCGATGGCTGGAATTATACCTTCCAAAGCAGAGAGTTCCCGACCGGCTTGCATGGCATCGTCATCAGTAACCGAAATGAATTCCGCTCGCCCAGATCGATAGAGGTGGGCATGCATAGGGCCAACCCCCGGGTAATCCAATCCGGCCGAAATAGAGTAGGGTTCGGTAATCTGACCATCAGGAGACTGCATTAACAAGGTCTTGCTGCCGTGGATGATCCCTTCTTTTCCAAGAGCAGAAGTTGCTGCGCTTTCGCCGCTGTCGATACCTTTACCCGCCGCTTCAACGGCGATGATGTTGACTTCTGGTACATCGAGATAGTGGTAATATATTCCGGCTGCATTCGAGCCGCCACCTACGCAGGCAATGACGTGGTCCGGGGCCGTTCTGCCTTCTTTTTCCTGCAGCTGAGTCTTGACCTCTGCTGAAATCACGGATTGAAAACGGGCGACCATATCCGGGTAGGGATGAGGTCCTACCACAGATCCAATAATGTAGTGGGTGCTTACAGGGTTGTTAATCCAATCGCGGATGGCCTCGTTGGTCGCATCTTTGAGCGTACGACTTCCTGAGGTTGCGGGGCGAACTTCAGCCCCCAAAAGTTTCATGCGTGCCACATTGGGAGCTTGTCTTGCGATATCAATTTCGCCCATATAGACCACACATTCAATTCCCATAAGGGCACAAACTGTTGCCGTAGCCACCCCGTGCTGCCCAGCACCGGTTTCGGCAATGATGCGGTTTTTTCCCAACCGCTTTGCCAGCAGGATTTGACCGATGGTGTTGTTGACCTTGTGTGCCCCGGTATGGCAGAGGTCTTCTCGCTTGAGGTAGATCTTGGTCTTGTACTTTTCGGATAGTCGCTCAGCAAAATACAAGGGGGTAGGGCGCCCAACATAATCCCGAAGGAGGGCATCAAATTCTTTTTTGAAGGAAGCTTCCTCCGTAATCTTGAGGTACTGGGTGCGTAACTCTTCCGTATTAGGGTAGAGCATTTCTGGGATATAGGCTCCACCGAAGTCGCCATAATACCCTCTTTCGTCTACGTGGTAAGTACTCATATCTCTCCTTTTATAGCGTGTCTAAATTTTTTTAATGCACTGATATTCTTAAGCCCTGGGGCATCTTCAAACTTACTGTTGATATCTATAGCGATGCAGTATTTCGCTGCTGGTTGCCTCAGGAATTCTTCTAATTTTTCTAAGGATTCTAACCCGATGCCGCCACTTAACCAATAAGGGGTCGAACCCGTGTATTGATCCAATAAGCTCCAATCGAATTCGTATCCGTTCCCGCCAGGTAGAGGACCTTTGGTATCAAAGAGAAAGTAATCTACCCACTGGCTGTACTGGTCCAGTATTCCAAAATCGAAATGCTGAGAAGGGGCAAAGGCCTTGATAAGGGGAAGGTCAACCAGGGTTTTGATTTTTTGTACATCGGAAGGCTGTTCGTTGCCATGGAGTTGTACAAAATCCAATTGATCCCGTCTGGCCAGTTTGGCAATGGTCTCTGCATTCTCGTCAACAAAAACCCCCACACGTTTTATTTGCTGAGGAACAGCCGAGAGATCCACCCCTTGAGCCGGCAGGGCACGGGAGGAGGGCTCCCAGTAGATAAAACCCATATAATCGGGTTCCAAACCGGCCACCTCTTCAACATTCTCTTTATTTCCGCAGACCTTCCACTTCATTTTACGACAGGCTTTTGGATTCTTGTATCAATTGCTGTAGTCGTTCTCCAGGAGCCTGGTTTTTCATCAGCCCTTCACCGATCAAAAAGCCTCGAAAGCCGTGATTCGCGAGATCGTCAATTTCGTCTTTACTGGACAATCCGCTTTCGGAAATACGAATGCGGTTGTCGGGGATGAGTTTCGAAAGCCGCTTACTGGTCTCTAGACTCACCTCAAAGGTTCGAAGGTCACGGTTGTTCACCCCGACTAGTCCAATACCCGGATGAAGATCAGCCGGCAGTTCGTCTTCTTGGTGAATTTCTAGCAGAACTTCCATGCCTTCTTCTTGGGCATAAGCTGCAAATTCGTTGATTTCGTGGTGCTCCAATACACTGCCAATCAGTAAGACAAAGTCGGCTCCATAGGCCTTCGCTTCCGTAATTTGATAGGGGTCCACCACAAAGTCTTTTCGCAAGAGAGGAAGGGAACAGCTCGCGCGGGCCAGGAGTAGATCTTCCAAACTTCCGCCAAAGTATTTGCCGTCGGTTAGAATGGATAAGGCCCGTGCCCCCGCTTTTTCGTAGCCTGCAGCCACTTCCTGTACACTCAAGCCCTGGTTGATGGAGGGGCGTGAAGGAGAACGGCGTTTGTGTTCGGCAATAATTCCGGCTTGAGCTTTAAAGGCTTCCACCACTGAAACTCTTGGGCGCTGATAGAGCGGACGATCGCGTAAAGAGGCCAAAGAAATCAAGGACTTTTTAGAAGCGATTTCTCGTTCTTTATCAGCGACTATTTTTCCGAGTATAGTATCGGGATACCTCATGTTTATGCGCTTTTCTGACTTAGGTTTTGTAATGTCTTAAAGGCCTTGAGGGCAGCACCAGAGGCCAGGGATTCCTCGGCTTTTGCACGAGCGTCTAACAAGGATCCTCCTTCGACGGTCTGAATGGCCAAAGCCGCATTGGCACAGACCACCTGTTGTTGCGGCCGTGTGCCTTCCCCCTCGAGAATTTTGACAAAGAGCGCCGCTGAATCGGCAACCTCTTCCCCTCCCTTAATTTCATCAGCGGACAACTGATTCAAACCAAAATCGGATGGACTCAAAATACCTTCCCGTTCATGGGTAATGGTTTTTACAGATCCCGTAAGGGAGACCTCGTCATATCCGTCCAAAGCGTGAACCACAGTAAAGCGTTTGTCCGTGTTTTGGTAGAGGTAGCCGTACAATCGTGCTAACTCCAGATCAAAGACCCCCACCAATTGGTAGTTTGGAAAGGCCGGGTTGACCATAGGGCCTAGCATATTGAAGAAGGTCTTTACGGCGAGTTCCTTGCGAATAGGCGCCACGGTTTTCATCGCGGGATGAAAAAGGGGAGCATGCAGAATACAGATACCCGCTTGGTCAAGGCTGCGTTTGAGGAAATCTTCTTCATTGGTAAAACGAATACCCAAGTGCTCCATCACATTGCTGCTCCCACAACGAGAAGAAACACCGTAATTACCATGTTTGGCTACCTTGACTCCGGCACCAGCGGTAACAAAGGAGGCCAGGGTCGAAATGTTGAAAGTGTCCTTTCCGTCGCCCCCTGTTCCGCAGAGATCGATGGGATTGAACTCCTTCAGGTCTACCGCTTTGCACAATTGAAGAAGGGCATTTCGAAAGCCTTCCAATTCTTCAATAGAAATACTACGCATCATATAAACCGTCATAAAGGCGGCCATCTGACTCTGGTTGTATTTGCCCTCTGCCATAGAGGTCAGCACTTCCTGTGCGTCTTCCCGGCTGAGGTATTCGTGGTGTATGAGTTTATTGAGAATCTCTTTCATCTTATTTTTTACTTGCGTTTAACCAATTTTGAAGCATTTGCTTTCCGCCAGGGGTCAATACCGATTCCGGGTGAAATTGTACCGAACACAGATCGTATTCTTGGTGTCGAATCGCCATGATTTGCCCTTCAGCATCTTCGGCGGTAACCTTCAGGCTATCGGGTAGGTTTTTGGGATCCACCACCCAAGAGTGGTAGCGACCGACTTCAAATTCACTTCCCAATCCTTCAAATAAAGGCTCAGGAGCCACCACTTGAATCGGAGTGGCAATGCCGTGAAACACTTGAGGTAAATTGGTGAGTTTTGCGCCAAACACCTCTGCGATGGCCTGGTGCCCAAGGCAAACACCCAGGATACGGTGGGTAGGAGCGCATTGTTCAATAATGGCTTTCATTTTTCCAGCCTCGTCAGGAATTCCGGGACCCGGAGATAAGACGATTTCGTCAAAATCAGAAAGCATTTCCATATCGACTTGATCATTACGACGCACTACGACTTCACAGCCCAGTTCATTGAGGTAATGGACCAGGTTGTAGACAAAACTGTCGTAGTTATCGATCATGAGAATTTTTCGTTTCATCCTAAAGCTCTTCTGCGATTTCTAATGCCTTCTGCAAGGCTCCGAGTTTGTTGTAGGTCTCTTGTAATTCACTTTCTGGATCGGAAGCCGCTACCAGTCCGGCTCCTGCTTGAAAATAGAGGGTGTGGTTTTTGCTCAGGAAGGTCCTGATCATGATGGCGTGGTTAAAATTTCCTTCAAAATCCATGAATCCAATCGCGCCTCCATAGTACCCCCTTTGGGTGGGTTCGTAGCGCTCAATAAGCTCGAGGGCTTTCGGCTTGGGTGCCCCACTCAGGGTCCCCGCCGGAAAAGTATCGGCCACCAATTGGAGGGTGTGGCTGTCTTTGTTCTGCGTTCCGGTCACTTTGGAAACCAGGTGGATAACATGCGAGAAGTACTGCACTTCTCGGTAGGTATTCACTTCCACGGCATGGCCGTTTCGACTTAAATCGTTGCGCGCCAAATCAACCAGCATCACGTGCTCGCTGTTTTCTTTTTCGTCCTGGGCCAGTTGTAAGGCCAGTTCTGCGTCTTTCTGGTCGTTCCCCGTTCGTTTGTACGTCCCTGCAATGGGGTGGATTTCGGCGATACCATTTTTAACGACCAATTGGGCTTCTGGAGAAGATCCCAGGATTTTGAAATCCGTATAATCAAAGTAGAAGAGGTAAGGGGAGGGGTTGATGCTTCTCAATGCACGGTAAACATTGAATTCGTCACCTTTGAATTCCTGTTGAAAACGCCGTGAAAGAACCAATTGAAATACATCTCCACGAGCGCAATGCGCCTGCGCCTTTCCGACCAGTTCTTTGTACTCTTCATCTGAAATATTGCACACTTTTTCGCCTACCCGCTCAAAAGGATATGAGGCAAAGTTGCGGTTGTTGAGCAGTTGCTCCATCTCTTGCAGATGATCTCCTTCGTCTTGCTGATGAGAGAAGAGATAGGCTTCATTCTTGAAGTGATTAATGGCAATAATTTTGCTGTACACCGCATAGTGCAACTCGGGAATCGCGGTTTCCGGATCCTTACGCTTGATATCGACTTTTTCAAAATGCTGAACGGTGTCGTAGGTCATATAACCGAATAAGCCGTTGTGAGCAAAAGCAAAACCGAGGGAGTCGGTTTCAAATTGCTTGGAAAAGTCCTGCAATAAAACGGTGAGATCTTGGTCCGCTAAGGCGGTTTCTTCTGTACTTCCATCGGGGTACTTGCGCTTGATTGTGTCACCATCTAGCCTGAAGTAGGCGATGGGGTCGCAACAGACATACGAAAAACTGTTGTCGTTCGCGTGGTAGTCACTACTCTCGAGCAAGAGGCTGTTGGGGTACTGATCCCGAATTTTCAGGTAAACACTCACTGGCGTGAGGGTGTCTGCCAGGATTTTTTTGTAGCGGGTGTTGAGCTTGTATTTTTTCATTCTTAAAAAGAAAAAAGGCTTGTCGTGATGACAAGCCTTTTGATATTATGGATAAAGGTTTCTCTCACGATCTTCAGTTCGCGAGTCTCCACCAATTTTTATTCGTTTGTGTAAGATTCATGTCCCAAATATAGTTCAGGAGAATGTATATCACAAAACGAATTTTAGAATTCCAAATCCGCAACAATTTTAAAATCGTCGTAGATGGTTTTATCGCCTAGGTTGTCAAAGAAACTACCTGAACCATAACGAACATCAAACTGAGAACGGTCGATCGTCAGGTCGGCTGTTGCCTTGCTTCCAAAAACGGCTACTTCAAAAGTAACGGACTTGGTGATTCCTTTGATGGTCAAGTCTCCGGTTACTTCGTAGGCGTTTTTGCCGGCGGACTTAACACTGCTGAAAACCAATTTAGCAGTAGGGAATTTTTCTACTCCAAAGAAATCATCAGACTTCAAGTGGCCTTCTAATTTGGTTTTTCCACCACCAGTCAAATCAGTAGCGATAAGAGAGGTCATGTTGACAACGAATTCTCCACCCACCAATTTTTCACCGTCAAATTCGAGGTGACCCGATTGGATTCCGATCGTACCGGTGTGAGAACCAGTAACCTTGTAGCCTTTCCAAGTCAAGGTACTGGAGGAGGTTTTTACTTCTTTTTTGTCGCCATCAACAGTGTTGGCAAAGCTGTACCCTCCAATGAGTAGAGAGAAAACAGCGGCAATGAGGGTTTTTTTCATGATTGAAAATATTAGAATTAAATATTAGATTGAGGTGATAAAATCATCTTTTGGGTTCCGAACTTTTTTAAGATGCTGATTGGCATCTTCTTCGGAACGGTATCCAACGGCCATCACCACGCAAGCCGTTAATTGTTTTTCGTCTAGTTTTAGAATACGGTTGTACTCAGCAGGCACAAATCCTTCAATAGGGCAGGTGTCTAGCCCTAGTTCAGCCGCAGCCTGTAGCCCGTTTCCTAAAGCGATATAGGCTTGGCGAGCACACCAGTCTGCCTTGCGATCGGCTGGCCAGGGCCCCAGAGTTTGTTTCATAAAGTTGCCATAACCTTCAAGCTGTTCTTTTTCGATACCTCGAACTTCACTGATTTGGTCCAAATAATTGTCGATTAATTGATCATCGAAGTCGGTGCTACTGGCAAAGACCAAAAGATGAGAGGCCTCGGTAATTTGAGATTGATTCCAGGAATGAGGCTGAAGCTCTTGTCTTATTTCAGGTGTTTCAATCAAGTATACCTGATAAGGTTGTAGACCATAGCTGGAAGCACTTAAGCGAATTGCTTCGAGGAGTTGGTCGATTTCTTCTTGTGAAGCCTTTTTATCGGCGTCGAATTTTTTAGTGGCGTATCGCCAATTTCTTACACTAAGTATGTCTTTCACTTTACTTTGATTTTGTCTAAAAGAATATTGAGTTGTTTAAGTTCTTCATGATTTAATGCGTTGAGCAAGCGGCTTTCCGATTCTGCTACGGCTTCATCCATTTTAAGGAGTATATCGCGACCCGCAGGGGTAATGTCGATTTCGACCTTTCGGCGATTGCTCGGGCAGGTCTGACGAGAAACATATCCCTTGGCCATGAGTTTATCGACCAAGCGCGTTGTATTGCTCATCTTCGTGACCATTCGGTCATTGATGGTGGACATATTGGCTGGTTCTCCTTTACGACCGCGTAGAATACGTAAAACATTGAATTGCTGAAGAGAAACCTCAAAGGGCTTAAGGGCTGCCTGTAATTCTTCTTGAATGCGGTGATGAACCAAGGTCAAATGGATGATACTCCTGGTTGTGGTCCCGAGCTCGGAAGAGGTTTGTATTTGCTTTTCAACATTCATGTATCTACAACAATTGTATATACAAATGTACGTTCACTTCCCGGCTTCCTTACGTTTCGAATTCTAAAAGATGTGTTAAAATTTTAAATCAGTCTTTCCAATCATTACCTTTAGGCTTAATGAAAAAGACGCTATTCCCCCTTGTGGTGCTGCTTTTCTTAGCAGCGTGCAAAGAGCAAAAGAAGAAAGAAGTTCAGCCTGATGTAACCGATGAGGTGCAGGAGGTCACCGACCTTTTAGACGGAAAATATCCGATTTACGATTTCAAGGGTCTGCAGCCACTTCTAGAACAGAACAACGACACCACCTATATCGTTAACTTTTGGGCAACCTGGTGTGAACCCTGTGTCGCTGAGTTGCCGTATTTCGAAGAATTGAACAAGAACTACTCGGAGCAAAAGGTCTCTGTAATCCTGGTGGACTTGGATATGAAAAGAGCATGGGAAAATCGTCTATTGCCCTTTTTGGAAAAAAGACAACTGAGTTCTAAAGTGGTTATTCTGGATGATCCTAAGCAGAATACCTGGATCCCACTGGTGGATGAAGAATGGGGAGGCGGTATTCCGGCTACTCTGATTTACAAGGGAGATGAGCGTCAGTTCTACGAACAAGGATTTACCAAAGAAGAACTTCATACGGCCTTCTTAGAAATACATCAATCAAAGTAACCCACAAAACCACAACATTATGAAAAACCAAAAATCGATTTACGCCTTATTGCTTGTCCCCATTTTAGTTCTCGCGCTACTGGGATTTACAGCCGACACCGAGGAGGTTGTTGCCGGGTATAAAGTTGGCGATATCGCAGAAGACTTTTCACTTCCAGGGATTGATGGCAAAATGGTTTCACTGGCTGACTACCCGGATGCCAAAGGTTTTTTGGTCATTTTCACCTGTAACAGTTGTCCTTATGCAGTGGCTTATGAGGACCGTATTATTGCTTTAGATAAAAAGTACAAGGCCAAGGGCTATCCCGTGATTGCAATCAATCCCAATAATCCCGAAATCAAACCTGCAGATAATTTTGCTGCCATGAAGGTGCGTGCGGCAGAAAAAGGATTCACTTTCCCTTATTTATTGGACAAGGGTCAAACGGTCTACCCGAAGTATGGGGCAACCCGTACCCCTCATGTTTATCTTCTTCAAAAAACCACAGAAGGGAACAAAGTCGAATACATTGGTGCGATAGATGACAATTACCAGGATGCTACTCAGGTCGAAGAGAAATTCGTTGAATTGGCTGTTGATGCTTTGCTTACGGGTAAAGAGGTAAAAATCAAAACGACCAGAGCCATTGGTTGCTCGATTAAGGCCTAGATTTCGATCCGTCGGATTTTTGCGTTTCGCTTTCGCTTTCCAGAGAACAGATGCTATTTTTGAAATCTTAAAGAGGAACTTATGACAGATCTTTCCCAATCAGAATGGATTGAACAGAAAGAACAGGATGCAGATGCTGTTATCCTGGATGTGCGCACGGATGAGGAAGTCGCTGAAGGAATAATCGAAGGAGCTATCCATATTGATATTTACGGAGGACAGGCCTTTCTTGATGCTCTGGACGAATTGGATTCTAGCAAGTCTTACTATGTCTACTGCCGATCTGGAAACCGCAGTGGTCAAGCTTGTGCCATCATGAATTCTAAGGGTTTCGAAAAAACCTACAACCTAAGAGGGGGTGTCACTGAATGGCAAGGTCCCCTCGTTCAGAAGGACTAAACCAAAGCGGCTGCTATGGCCAAGAGATACGAACTGCTCTACTTTTTCCAAAAACGCGGATTTGAAGTCTGTCGGCGTATTGCGGAACGTTGGGGTATTCGAGCCCGAGTAGTCCGAACCTCCTTTATTTACCTCACCTTCGTCACCCTTGGTTTTGGCTTTGCCCTCTATCTTTTTTTAGCTTTTTGGCTGAAAATAAAAGACTTGTTGTACACCAAAAGAACTTCTGTATTTGACCTGTAGGTATGTTTAAACTGTTCCGAACCAAAATAGCTGTTGCCCTGAGTCTCATGATCGGGGTTCTGCTGTTAGGAATGGTTGGTTATAAACTGCTTTCGGATTTCAGTTGGGTGGAGTCTCTTTACATGACCATTATTACGGTCACTACGGTTGGTTTTGCGGAAGTGAGGCCCCTGGATACGACTGCCAAACTGTTTACTGTATTTTTGATCATCACCAGTGTATTCATTTTTGGATACGCAATTACGGTCATCACGGAGTACTTGTTGGAGCGCAACGCATTACAATCCTTAAGAAAACGAAAAGTGAAGAAAATCATTCAAAATTTATCTGGCCACGTGATTGTTTGTGGATACGGTAGAAATGGGCAGCAGGCGGTGCAGAAGCTCAACGCTTACAACCAGCCCTACGTCGTTATCGAAAAGGACAGAGAGGTGATTGAACGTTTTCAGGATGAGGTGCTCTTTATTGAAGGGGACGCCAACGAAGACGAAGTCCTTCTGAGTGCTGGTTTGAGCGAAGCACGTTACCTGATTACCGCTGTGCCGGATGATGCCATTAACTTGTTTATTGTACTGACCGCGCGCCAATTGAACGAAGGTCTTTTCATTATCAGTCGGGCCTCTCAGCAGAGCTCCATTCGTAAATTGGAATTCGCCGGAGCAGATCAAGTAATCATGCCAGATAAACTCGGAGGGGATCATATGGCCTCCCTCGTGGTCATGCCCGATTTGATTACGTTTATGGATAAGTTGTCTATCGAAGGGAAGAATACCACGAACCTGGAGGAGGTCGAAATTGCGGAGTTCGCCGATCAAATTGTCTGCAACACACTCCGGGATTTGGACCTGAGAAACCGGACGGGATGTACAATTATCGGATACATCTCACCCAGTGGTGAATACATCATCAATCCCGAAGCCGATCAAATGCTTGAAACCAAGGGAAAAGTCATTGTTTTAGGCCGTCCAGACCAAATAGAAAAGCTCAATATTATGTTCCGTGAGGATTGATTCAAATCGGATTTTAAAATTTGAAACCTTGTTTTTTTTTAGGATATTGGGCTCCTGACTTAATATTTAGCTAACGATTATGAAGAAGAGCAAACTGCTTTACTCTCTACTGTTTTTATTTCCTACATTGATTTTTGCACAAGATAAAGGCCTTGACGAAAAGGTTAATGACGCTTTTATGCCTTTTGCCACCTGGTGGGAGGGCTTGGTGCTTACTTCTGTGCCGATTGCAGGTTATGATATTCCCGTAGTCCTTTTGCTTTTGATTGCAGGGGCGACCTTTTTTACCATTGCTTTTAAATTTCCAAACATTCGTTTATTCCCTACAGCAATCAATACGGTTCGCGGGAAGTACGATGAACTCGAAGGAGGTCATGGGGTTGAAAAGACAGAAATCAACGTGGTTGATGGAGATATTCCTGATACCATCCGTGATGAATCCCAGGAAGGGGAGGTAAGTCACTTTCAGGCCTTGGCTACTGCCGTTTCCGGTACAGTAGGTTTGGGTAATATCGCAGGGGTTGCTGTGGCCATCGCTTTGGGTGGACCCGGTGCAACTTTTTGGATGATCGTATGTGGTCTTATCGGGATGTCTTCCAAGTTTGTAGAATGTACGCTTGGGGTGAAATACCGCGATGTAGACGAGAACGGAGTGGTTTATGGAGGGCCGATGTATTATCTGAAGCGCGGTCTTCAAGAAAGAAATATGGCTGGTCTTGGTAAGGTGCTTGCTGTCATTTTTGCGATTCTTTGTGTAGGAGCGTCCTTTGGTGGGGGGAATGCCTTCCAGTCCAATCAGGCTGCTGTACAAATCTCTTCCATGACCGGAATTGAAGGTGGAGCAACTGGAGTAATTATCGGTGTGGTTCTGGCTGTTTTGGTAGGAATTGTTATTATCGGTGGGATTAAGAAGATCGCCAGTGTGACGGAAAAGATTGTTCCGTTTATGGCCGTTGTGTATGTCTTGGCTTCTTTGGTGATCATCTTTGCTAATATCGAATACATCGGTGATGCGATCGGAATGATTTTCTCTGGTGCCTTTACGCCAGAAGCCGGAGTCGGTGGAATTATCGGTGTGATCATCGTTGGTTTCCAACGTGCGGCCTTCTCAAATGAAGCTGGTGCCGGTTCTGCTGCGATTGCTCACTCTGCGGTTAAAACCAAATACCCTGCTAGTGAAGGGATTGTTGCTCTGATGGAGCCCTTTATCGATACGGTCGTTGTTTGTACTATGACCGCACTGGTTATCATCTTCTTTAATATGGATGCTGGCGCCTTTGACTACGGTAGTGGTCAAGGCTCTACGGTATTGATCAACGAAACCCAACAGTATATTGGAGGTGTGGATTTGACTTCTATGGCTTACGATAGTGTTATCCCAGGATTCCGCTATGTTTTAACGATTGCCATTATTTTGTTTGCCTTCTCTACCATGATCTCGTGGTCGTACTACGGTTTGCAGTCTTGGAAGTTCTTGTTTGGACGTGGTCGTACAGCGGATATCGTTTACAAAGTTCTTTTCCTACTCTTTGTTATCATTGGTGCAGGAGCGACACTGGATGCTGTTATCAAGTTCTCCGATGCGATGATTTTGGCTCTCGTATTCCCGAATATGATTGGTCTGCTCTTGTTGTTCCCGAAAGTTCGTGAAGAGCTCAATAAATACCTTTCTGCTATCAAGGGAGTGAAGGAATAACCTTTATGATATACCGAAAGCCCCGTTTTGAGTTCACTAGATCGGACCGAAACGGGGCTTTTTTTTTGGTCCTGCTTGTCGTTTGCGTTCAAACACTCAGTCCTTTTCTTTTCCCGGCCCATGCCCCAACAGATGGATCATTGCTTCAAACAATATCCCGGGATTCCCTCCAGGGAGTAAGAACCTACAACGCCAATTTTTTGACCGACTTTGACGCTTATCAATTGGGGATGTCCTTAAAGACGCTCCGTCGCTATCGCTATCTCCGGGGGCAGGGGTATTACTTTAAAAGCATCGAAGCTTTTGCTGCTGATCTACATTTGAGTGAAGAGGAAAGTAGGATCTGGGAAGGTAGTCTTCGTTTTTCAGTGGAACAGAAAATGCGAAAGAGAGACAAGCCACGTTCTTTTCTAAAGAAGGATCTCAATCGGGTTACCGCCATGGACCTGGAAAGGACGTATGGAATAGGTCCGGTTTTATCCAAGAGAATTGTGGCCTACCGGGCCTTGCTTGGAGGATATGTTCACACCGATCAGCTCGCTGAGGTCTACGGTTTAACAGCAGATAAAGTCAGCAGCTTGGAGGCGCGTTATAGGGTTTCGGCTGGTTTTAAACCTAACAGAATAGAGGTAAAGGCAGAGAACCAGTTGGAACTCGAGAAACATCCCTATTTATCCTCCGATCAGGTAAAACGTTTAATTTTGCATCGCGAATTAAAAGGCGCCCCTCTTCTAGAGGAAGATTTAAGAGTTTTGTTGGATGTTTCTAACAAAAAGTTTAACAAGATAAAGTTATATTTGTATTTCTAATTTCACCCTCCTTGTATGATATCTGAAACGATGACTTCCATGCAGTTTGACTATACTGAAACCCAGCAAATGGTTGCCCAATCGGCCCGCGATTTTGCTGAGCAATACATCCGTCCACACGTAATGGAATGGGATGAGAAACAACACCTGCCGGTAGATGTTTTGCGAAAGGCTGGCGAAATGGGTTTTATGGGTGTTTTAGTGCCAGAGGAACTCGGAGGTTCAGGATTGGGGTATCACGAGTATATCGCCATTATAGAAGAGATTTCTAAGGTGGACCCATCCATTGGACTTTCTGTTGCAGCGCACAATTCTTTGTGTACAAACCACATTCTCTCTTTTGGAAACGATGAGCAAAAAGCCAAGTGGATTCCAAAATTGGCCTCAGGGGAGTGGATTGGAGCTTGGGGGCTTACCGAGCACAACACCGGTTCAGATGCCGGGGGAATGAATACCACCGCTGTAAAAACCGACGGAGGTTGGAAATTGAATGGGGCGAAAAACTTTATCACGCACGGCAAGAGCGGCCAAATCGCAGTGGTGATTGCTCGCACCGGTGAAAAAGGCGATAGTCATGGCATGAGTGCATTTGTTGTGGAGCGTGGTACTCCGGGCTTTAGTAGTGGTAAAAAGGAAGATAAATTGGGGATGCGCGCCAGCGAAACGGCTGAACTCATATTTGATAATTGTTTCCTTCCAGACGAGAACCTCCTGGGTGAGGTCGGGGATGGATTTATCCAATCCATGAAAATCTTGGACGGGGGGCGTATTTCTATTGGTGCCTTGTCTTTGGGTATTTCGAAAGGGGCTTATGAAGCTTCTTTAAAGTACGCGCAGGAAAGAGAGCAATTTGGAAAACCTATCAGTAGTTTTCAAGGGATTTCCTTTAAGCTGGCGGATATGGCCACACAGATCGAAGCTTCTGAGCTCTTGCTGCACAAAGCTGCCTTTCTGAAGAATGCGGGTCGCCGTATGACCAAAGAAAGTGCGATGTGTAAAATGTACGCCTCAGAGGTCTGTGTCGACATCGCCAACGAGGCGGTTCAGATTCATGGTGGATACGGATATACGAAGGAGTTTCCTGTTGAAAAATTCTACCGGGATTCAAAACTTTGTACAATAGGGGAAGGGACTACCGAAATTCAAAAAGTAGTCATTGCAAAAAATATTCTCAAGAAATAGAGTCCTTGAAAAAAGATTGTATATTTGCGCCCCAATACTAAAGAAAGGAGGTTGTAGTTTATGCTGATAATACCCGTAAAAGAAGGAGAAAATATTGATAGAGCGCTCAAGCGTTACAAGCGAAAGTTTGATCGTACTGGAACTATGCGCCAATTGAGAAGTAGACAACAGTTTACCAAGCCTTCTGTTCGCCGTAGAGCTGAAATTCAGAAAGCT
>CAZLGZ010000048.1:0-16340 GCA_964558965.1 uncultured Flavobacteriaceae bacterium | reverse complement strand
AAACTGTCAAACTCGGCGCTTCCCCAGCTCAGAAACGCAGATTGTCTCTGAAGTGTTTGGGTGACTTCAGGAGCTTTCTGGCTTCCAAAACGATTCTTAGGGAAATGCTCTGCCGAGGAAAAGAGAATTGATGCGGCAAACAACAGGACAAGGCCGAGACCTCGTCTCAACATTCCAGGGAGCATAAGTAATTCGTGTTAGGTTAAGAATAATTCGATTTGGGGTCTTTTATTCTAAGGTATTATTGCTTCTTATATCTTATTTTTATTGAATTAATGGCTATTTACTAAGGTTAAATTCGCATTTTGTCCGAATTTTCTACCCTTTTAACGATAAATTTATGAAAAACAATCTATTCGCTACCTATTTTTTCGTTGTACTGCTCAATTTGGCTTGCGGACAAGTGACGGATTCTGAAATTAAAACACCCGAAATCTCCGGAGTAGAACCCGAGCTTGTTGTCGATAAGCTGAACATCCCATGGGGATTAGCCTTCCTTCCCGACGGCAGTATGCTCATTAGCGAAAAGTCCGGGACCCTTCTTAAAGTCAAAGACGGGCAAAGAACAGAAATCACAGGTTTGCCGGAAATCGGACAAATTGGACAAGGCGGTTTTTTGGATTTGGAATTGCATCCCGATTATGCGTCCAATGGATGGCTCTACTTTACCTACACCTCCCCTGAGGGCGAGGGCTCAGGTGGAAATACAGCCTTGATGCGTGCCAAGATCAGCGGCACAGAGCTCGTCGAAAAAGAACTCCTTTACAAAGCGGGACCCAACACGAACAAAGGGCAGCATTTTGGATCTCGGATTGAATTTGACCGAGAAGGCTATCTCTTCTTTACTGTAGGAGATCGAGGAGCTCGCGATGTCAACCCTCAAGATATTACCCGTGATGGAGGTAAAGTTTATCGCCTGAACGATGACGGCAGCGTACCGGCAGACAATCCATTCGTGAATGAAGCAGGAGCCAAAACAGCCATCTATAGTTACGGTCACCGCAATCCTCAAGGGCTCACGCTGCACCCAGAAACAGGAGTTCTCTGGAATCACGAACACGGGCCAAGAGGAGGCGATGAGCTCAACATTATTCGCAAAGGAAAAAACTACGGTTGGCCCGTTATTACCTACGGAATCAATTATAGCGGGACCACGATCACCGACGAAACAGAGCGACCAGGCATGGAGCAGCCTCAGCACTATTGGGTTCCCTCCATAGCCCCCAGCGGAATGGTCTTCATCAGTTCTGACAAATACCCCGGTATGAAAGGTGATCTATTGGTCGGCTCTTTATCCTTCCAATACTTAGAAAGATTGGTTATGGATGGAGACAAGGTCAGTGAGCGCATCAAACTCATGGAAGACATGGGCCGGGTGCGCAATGTACGCCAAGGACCTGATGGCTACATCTACGTAGCCGTAGAAGGCAAGGGTATTTACCGCTTGGTACCGAAGAGTTAACGAGCAGAAAGGGCCGCCCGTACAGAGCCGTGTTCCTGCAACAGGGCTTTGGCCTCGTCGTACGGAAGATCCAGGGCTTGTTGCAAATAACGGGTACCCCGGTCGACTAGTTTATTGTTGCTCAACTGCATGTCCACCATCTTATTCCCTTGAATACGGCCGATGCGAATCATCAGGGCTGTGGAAATCATATTAAGAGCTAATTTTTGAGCCGTGCCGCTTTTCATCCGGGTACTCCCGGTGACAAACTCGGGGCCAACAGCAAGTTCTACAGGGAATTCTGAATTCAGAGCTAAAGGGGATCCGGGATTGTTGGTTATTCCTCCGGTAACCCAACCGGCTTCTTTTGCCTTGGCAATTCCACCGAGTACATAAGGGGTTGTTCCGGAAGCCGCAATCCCAATGAGGGAGTCTTTTTCGTTGAAACCAAAGGCCTGTATATCTTCCCAGGCCTGGTCGGGATTGTCTTCGGCGAACTCCACGGCCTTTCGAATAGCATGGTCTCCACCGGCGATGATGCCAATGACTCGACCGTGGTCAAGGCCAAAGGTGGGCGGTATCTCAGAAGCATCGACAATACCAAGTCGTCCACTGGTCCCGGCCCCGATATAGAATAAACGGCCTCCCTCTTGAAAACGAGGATAAATCGCCTCCACCAAAGCCTCGATCTGGGGAATCGCTTTTTCTACAGCCAGGGCAATTCCCTGGTCTTCCTGATTGATTCCTTCGAGGAGTTCGCGGGTAGAAAGGTTTTCCAGCCCGTCGTGATTAGAGGACTGTTCGGTGATTTTGGTAAAGTCTTTCATGAATTTAACGCAGATCTAGTTGGAGGTTTTGGAAGTTTTTGAGTTCGGAGTCTCCCGGGTCTTTTTCGGTTATTAAGGTTGCTATACGGTCCAGGGAACAACTGCGAAACCGGTGATGAGAATTCACCTTCTCCGAGATGCATAAAAGTACCGTTTTTCGAGCGGCTTCAATCAGGGATTTTTTCATCTGGGCTGTTTCCCAAACCGATTCGGATAAACCGTGTTCTGCATCGACATAACCCGTTCCAATAAAAGCCATATCAAGGTGCAGCTCCGCCAACTGACGCACCGCTGCAATCCCCTGAGCCAAATGGCTTTCTGGAGAAAGCGTCCCACCAATAAACTCTACAGTGTATCGAGGTTTTTGAAGCAGTTCCAGGGCAACAGGGATACTATGAGTAAAGACCTTAAGCTCCCATTCAGCCGGAAGACTTCGCGCCATTTCTAAGCAAGTCGTCCCTCCGTCCAAAAAGATCACCTGCCCTTCCGATACCATTCCAATGGCTTTTTCTGCAATATGGGTCTTTGCTTCTAAAGCGTAGATGCTATTGCGTTGCGGGCTAAAACTGGCAAAACCCAGAGACACAGCTCCTCCGTGTACCTTTCGCAACTTGTGTTCTCCATCCAACTCTTTGACATCCCGACGTACGGTATCGATCGAGACATTTAATCGCTGAACCAAATCCTGTAATTGGACTCGGTTGCGCTTTTCGACTTCCTTGAGAATGATCTGATGTCTTTCTGATTTCAGCATACGGTTTTGGTACCAGATTTTCAGCAAAGGTAGCTTTTTCTGAAATATGCTGTTTTTTGCTGTTTTAAATTTTTAAATGATTAAAAACGGCATTTATATTGATTTATTCTTGCATAAAAACAGCATATAGTCTTTATTTGCAGAAAATTCCTTCATTATGACACATCGCACCTTGCCTTTGAGCTTTCTTTCGGACCCCCAGGATCCAGAGGTTAGAAAAAACGAGAAATTAACCACCGAGGTGTTTAAAAACTCCCTGCACGCTTCACAAGTGGTTGCCGAAGAAATCGCCAGCTTGATTCGACAGCGCCAAGGTTTGGGTAAAATGGCCGTTCTAGGCCTCGCAACCGGGTCTACCCCGATTAAGGTGTATGAAGAATTGGTTCGTATGCACAGGGAAGACGGGCTGAGTTTTAGAAATGTGATCACCTTCAACCTCGACGAATACTACCCCATGGATCCTGGTAGTATTCACAGTTACCACCGTTTTATGCAGGAACATCTGTTTGATCATATCGATATCGAACCTGAAAATGTTCATATTCCCAACGGACAACTCAGTGAAGAGCAGATCAAGAAATACTGCCTGTCTTATGAAAACAAAATTGAGGAAGCTGGAGGACTCGACATTCAGGTTTTGGGAATTGGCCGCACCGGGCATATCGGTTTCAATGAACCGGGTTCTTCCCTGACCAGCAAAACAAGACTTATTCGATTAGACCGGGTAACCCAACTGGATGCCGCAAGTGATTTCTTCGGCCTGGAATACGTACCCCAACGGGCCATCACCATGGGGGTGGGCACCATCATGAAAGCCCGCAAAGTCATCCTAATGGCTTGGGGAGAAGGAAAATCTGCTGTGATTCAGGAATCGGTTGAAGGGGAGATCACCGAATCCGTTCCGGCTACCTTTTTGCAGCACCACCCCAATTGCCTCTTTATTCTGGACGAAGCCGCCGCTTCTTCCCTCACCCGGATCAAAACCCCCTGGCTGGTCGGTGAATGTGTCTGGAATGAGCCTTTGATCAAAAAGGCCTGTTTGTGGCTTGCCGAAAAAACAGGCAAATCCATCTTGAAGCTAACCAATGAAGACTACAGCGAATACGGCATGGGGAACCTCATTGCCGAAATTGGGTCAGCAGAACAAATTAACCTTATGGTGTTTAATCAACTACAACACACCATCACCGGATGGCCCGGAGGAAAACCCAATGCGGATGACAGTCAACGTCCAGAAAGATCAACGCCCTTTCCTAAGCGCGCGCTTATTTTTAGTCCACATCCGGATGACGATGTGATTTCAATGGGAGGCACCTTGCTGCGCCTGGTCGATCAGGGGCACGATGTACATATTGCCTACCAAACCTCCGGAAACATTGCCGTCTTCGATGACGAGGTGGTCCGCTTTTTGGACTTTGCAGCTGCCGTTGAACCAGACGATGAAAAGCTGAGAAACCAGATTGTCAATGTGCGGGACTTTATCAAAAACAAAAAACCAGGAGAAGTCGACTCTCCTGCGATTTTGGAATACAAAGGACTGATCCGTCAAGGAGAGGCTCTCGCGGCTTGTCGCTATTGCGGAGTGCAAGAAAAGAATGCCTACTTCCTCAACCTTCCTTTTTACGAAACAGGAAAAGTGAAAAAGAACCCCTATACCGAAAAGGATGTCGAAATCATTTACGATCTGCTGGAACAAGTACAACCGCATCAGATTTATGCAGCCGGCGATCTATCCGATCCTCACGGCACTCACCGTGTCTGTTTAAATATTCTGTACGAAGCCTTGGAACTGCACGCTGAAGAAGAATCGCCCTGGCTCGAAAACTGCTATATCTGGCTCTATCGAGGCGCTTGGCAAGAGTGGGACATCGCCGATATGGAGATGGCCGTTCCCATAGGGCCCAAGGACATGGAAAGAAAACGCAACGCCATCTTTAAGCACCAATCCCAAAAAGACAGTGCCATGTTCCCCGGAAATGACGAGAGGGAATTTTGGCAGAGAGCGGAACAAAGAAATAAAGAAACAGCGAACAAATACAATGATCTCGGCATGGCGGAGTACGAAGCAATTGAAGGCTTTGTGCGTTACCGGATGTAAAATTCCCGTATTTTCGGGTACATGAAAAAACGCCAAAGCCCGGCAGGACTGTGGGTACCCATACTCTACTTTACACAAGGCCTCCCCTATATCATGGTGATCTCCGTTTCGGTTATCATGTACAAACAGCTTGGAATCAGTAATGCAGAAATCGGTCGATACACCAGTCTGCTCTATTTGCCTTGGGTGATCAAGCCCCTTTGGAGTCCCATTTTGGAACTGCTTGGAAATCAACGCAAGTGGTTTTTGGGCATGCAATTCCTGATGGCCGCTACCTTTGTGCTGATGGGTTTCTTGCTGCCAGGGAATGCCTTTTTGATCAGTTCGCTGGCCTGCTTTTGGATGATTTCTTTCGCCTCAGCCACCAACGATATTGCGACAGACGGCTTCTATATTTTGGCGCTTAGTGAAAAACAGCAATCCTTTTTTGTTGGAATTCGCAGCACCTTTTACCGCCTGGCGGTCATCACCGGACAGGGTCTCCTCGTCGTTTTGGCCGGTTACCTGGAAGAGCAAATGGCTCCACAAAAGGCCTGGTCCTTCACCATGACCGCAACCGGATTCCTCCTGCTTGCCCTGACAAGCGCCAATGCTCTATTGAGCCCAAAACTGAAAACCCAAAAAGAAAAACAAGAGGAAGCGCCTAAGAAGGAAGCGAGCCTCAAAGAATTTTTTAAAGTCTTTGCGGAGTTCTTCAAGAAACCACAGATCGGAGTAGCTCTTGCTTTTGTTTTGACCTACCGTTTGGGCGAGTCCCAACTGGTTAAAATGACTTCTCCCTTCTTGCTCGACAGTAATGAGATGGGGGGACTTGGCTATGGGGCCAAAGAAGTCGGTTTTATTTACGGTACCCTCGGCGTAATCCTATTGGTTGTCGGTGGATTGCTAGGCGGCTGGGTGATCTCACGCGACGGATTAGGTAAGTGGATGCTCCCCATGATATTGAGTTTGAATCTGCCCAATGCCGGATATGCCCTACTTGCCTTTATGGGCTGGGATAGCTATACCCTGGTTTCCGCGGTAGTCATGATTGAACAGTTTGGATACGGTTTTAGTTTTGCTGGCTTCTTAATGTACCTAATTTACCTTGCCAAGGGACCCTACTCCACCAGTCACTATGCACTGGCGACTGGAATCATGGCATTAGGGATGATGATCCCAGGGATGATTAGTGGCGACCTGCAAGAATGGCTGGGGTACACCAACTTCTTTTTATGGGTATTGGTCTCTGGAGTGCCCGCCCTGCTTCTCCTTCCGAAGCTGGACTTCCCCGCTGATTTTGGGAAAAAATCTTTAGAAGAAGGTCAGTCATGATTCCTCCTTACCCAACGGCCAAAGAACAGCTGAGTCTACGTGAAAAAGTAGGGCAGTTTTTGATGCCAGCCGTCTTCCTGGATGACACCGAAGAACAAATACAAGCGATGGAGGCCCTTATCCAAGACCTTGGAATAGGATCACTCTGCTTTTTTCAAAGTCGAGCTCTGGCAGCGGCCAATGTTCAAGCCCAAAAACAAACGGGGGCTTCCCCCAACGAACAACCCGATTATTTTGGACGCTTAACAGAGTTGATTACCCGTTACCAAAAGGCTTCCAAATACCCACTTCTCATCTCCATCGATGCAGAATGGGGTTTATCCATGCGCTTGCCTGATCAATTAAAGTGGCCATATCCAATCACTCTGGGGGCACTAGGCAACCGAATTGACCTCATCGAACAGGTAGGTTACGCTATCGGATTAGAATGCAAAAAAGCCGGGGTGCACTGGAACTTAGCCCCTGTCGTTGACATCAATACACAGGCCCTCAATCCCGTAATCGGTTACCGTTCCTTTGGGGATCGACCAGAAGCCGTCAGTCAACGCGCATTTGCCTGGACCAATGGACTTTCGAAAGCGGGTGTCCTCAATAGCCTTAAGCACTTCCCTGGTCACGGGGACACCCGTACCGACAGCCACTTGGACCTGCCCGTTATCGACAAAACCAAAAAGCAACTCGAAGCCGAAGAGTGGGTTCCTTTTCGTCATTTACTCGGGCAAGCCGATAGTCTGATGCTGGGCCATCTGGCCGTTCCTGCGTTGACCAAAGGAGAGAATGAACCGGCTACCTTGTCACCCGCACTGATTCAGATTATTCGCGATTGGGGGTACAAAGGCATTTTGATCTCCGACGCCCTGAATATGAAAAGTGTTGCTCAGCGATTCGAAAAAGCCGGCGCCTTGGAATTAGCCGCATTTCAGGCTGGCTGCGATGTTCTTTGTTTTTCGGAACAGCCGGACGCAGGGATTGAAGCTATTTTAGCGCAGGTGAAAGAAGAAGAAATCGAACAGCGTTTTCAGCGTTGGTGGGCCTTAAAAGAGAAAGGGCTTCGATCGGTCGAAGAGACCAGTTCTTCAACAGCATCCCCCGCCCTCTTAAACGAAATTGCCAAAAACACGCTTACCTTGCTGCAAGGCAGTCCTCAAAATCTTGAAGCGTTTAAAAACCAGCAGCCTTCAGTACGGGTATTTGGAAAGTCGTCCGGTATTTTTCAAGGAGGCTCCTCGAGTACACACTGCCTGATAGAACTGTACCTTCCTTCCCCTAAACCGGGCAAAAATTTCGGATTGAGGGAGGAAGAATGGAAAGAATTATTGGAGCTTCTCCAGACCCAAAAATGCTGGCTATACCTTTTTGGCAACCCGTATGCGCTTTCCAGGCTCCCTTGGAAGACCTGTGAAGGAGTAGTTTTAGCCTACGAACAGGAAGTTGCCTTTCAAGAGGCTGCCTTAAAACACTACCAGGGTCTATTGTCAGCCCAAGGACAGAGCCCGGTTAACTTAAAAGAAGATGAGTAATAGCGCTTATGAGATTCTGGGTTTGATGTCTGGCACTTCCCTGGACGGCTTGGATATGGCCTATTGCCGTTTTGACTTACAGGACAATGGGCAATGGGATTTTGAACTCCTCGCAGGCAAGACCCTTTCTTATTCCGAAGAGTGGAAAGAACGTCTGGCCAATGCCATCGAACTGGACGAGGAGGCTCACCAAAACTTGCATTTGGAGTATGCCGGTTTATTAGCGGAGCACAGCCAGGCCTTTTTAAAAGAAATCAATAAAACGCCGGATTTGGTCGGGAGTCATGGGCACACCTCGCATCACCGGCCGCAAGACGGGATTAGCTTTCAACTTGGAGACGGGCAAACCTTAGCCACACTTTTAAACATACCCGTGGTGGCGAATTTCAGACAGGGTGATGTAGAGCTCGGAGGTCAAGGAGCTCCCTTGGTTCCTATCGGAGATCAGCTGCTGTTCTCGGAATTCTCGGCCTGTTTGAATTTGGGAGGAATTGCCAATATTTCCTTTCAGAATAAGCAGGGAGAACGCATCGCCTTCGACATCGGTTTGGCCAATATGGGACTAAATTACCTCATGCGCGATCACCATCCTCCTTACGATAAAGATGGACGGGAAGCCCGTTCAGGTCAAACAGATCAAGAGCTGCTAGAAGAGCTCAATTCCCTCCCCTATTTCTCCCTTTCACCTCCAAAATCAACGGGGTTGGAGTGGTTCAAGAACGATATTCAACCCCTGCTCGACCAAAGCGAGTTGCCAAGAGCTGATCTTTTGCGTACACTGCTTCGGCACATGAACGAACAAATCGTTAAGGTACTGCCTAAACAGGCGGATAAAGAGGACCGAAATCTACTGGTAACCGGGGGCGGTGCCTTCAACGTCTTTTGGATGGAGGAGCTCAAAGAATTACTACCTGCACCCTACAACCTTGTAGTCCCGAAGAACGACTGGATTGAGTTCAAAGAAGCCTTGGTCTTCGCTTTTATGGCCCTTCTGCGACAACGAGACGAAATCAATATATACGCCAGCGTCACCGGGGCAAAAAGGGATTCTTCAGGCGGAGAAATGTTCTACCCGCCTTTCTAAACAAGGAACTCATTCCTGAAACGGTCGGTAATCCAGAGGCAGTGAGACCGCCATTTTTTCCGTAGACCAATGCCCTTCATAGAATACATTCAGTGGCACTTCGAGTACCCCGGAAGGGAGAATGCTATTCGGTTGAGAAAGTGGAATCACAATGGACTCCAAGGTTCTTATGGGCATTTCATCAGATTCAAATGGAGTTCCCTGAGCCGAATAAGACACCCGTAAATTGTCGTCAAATTGAAAAACAGTTTTTCCATCGTACTTGCGGAATAAAAGAGAGTCGGCTATTCCCACTGCATAAACCTGATCCACCATTTTGCTTACCTCCCGACTGCGCCGAATGATCACTCCTGCGGAATCTGCAGCCGTTTTGGGTTTTTGGTTCCGACTGCTGAAGTTTACCGTACCCACCTTTCGCAAGATGGCTTTGGCTCTTTCTAGTTCTTTCTCTGTTGGGTATAGGGGATTTCTCTTCCGGACAAATTGACTGATCAAAAAACCCTCCTCTGTCGATCTTCTATTGGCAATGGCCGAGAAAAAATGACGCCGAGAACCGGCATAGGCTCGAAGGCGGTTTTGTGTCCATTGTTTCTGCTTGCGCTTATTTCCTTTAAGCGGCGTGTAGCGAGAATAGCCCAAAAACGAGGTCTGCAGGCCTTGCTGTGCGAAGTACTCCAGACTGTAATTGATCTCATACCCTAGCGCCGTATTGCGCAAAATAAGGGACTTGTCGGCATAAACCCGTAACGTACCCGACTGTCGATCATAGCTAAAACGCAGATCATCGGGATTGAGCAGTTTACACTGGCTCGAAAACAGTCCTCGACCGATGAATTCCGACTTGAATTGGTTGAGAAAATAGGCGCGATCTTCTGCACTCATCTTTCCTTCCAAAACCACTTCTTTCAGAGCGATTTCTCCCACTTCCATAACGACCTTGAGACGCTCTGGAAGCTCGGCGGTATTGAGCTCGTAGACGACATTTTTAAACCCCAAATGCGATACAACAAGGCTGTACTTGCCTTCGGGAACTTCCAATAGAAACTCCCCTGTATCATTACTCACGGTTCCGTAGGTAGTACCACTCAGAAAGACCGATGCTCCGACTACCGGCTTATCATTGAATACGACGATCCCTTTTACTTCGACCTGGGCAAAGGCTCCGAAGAGACCCAGTACTAAAAAGAGAAAAGTCAACCTCCACCGATATGCCGATAGAGCGACCATTACAAGGGAATATTCCCGTGTTTCTTGTACGGACTTTCTACCTGTTTGTTTTCGAGCGAAGAGAAGGCCTTGATCAGCTTGCGGCGGGTCTCTTTGGGCAAGATGACCTCATCGATAAATCCACGCGCAGCTGCCCGATAAGGATTAGCGAATTTATCAGCGTACTCGGCTTCTTTTTCGGCTAGTTTCTTGGCCGGGTCTTTGGCCGCACTGATTTCTTTTCGGAAAATAATTTCACTGGCACCCTTGGCTCCCATCACCGCGATTTCTGCGGTTGGCCAGGCGTAATTGAAATCTGCACCGATATGCTTGCTGTTCATCACATCATAAGCCCCTCCATAAGCCTTGCGGGTGATCACCGTAATTCTGGGCACGGTCGCCTCACTTAAGGCATACAGCAACTTGGCTCCGTGCACAATGATCCCGTTCCATTCCTGATCTGTTCCAGGCAAGAAACCAGGCACATCGACCAAGACCAAGAGAGGAATATTAAAGGCATCACAGAAGCGTGTAAATCGTGCTGCTTTTCTTGAAGATTCTACACCCAATACTCCGGCGAGGAAGAGTGGTTGATTCGCGATGACCCCAATACTCTGCCCTCCAAGGCGTGCAAAGCCCACAATCATATTTTCAGCGTAGTCTTTGTGAATCTCGAAAAAGCTGTCTTCATCAATAATCCCGCTGATCACCTCATGCATATCATAAGGCTTGTTGGGATTATCGGGAACAATACTTTCCAGTTCTTCCCTAATCTCCTCTCCGAGGGTGTAGGGTAATTTGGCCGGAACCTCCTGGTTATTCTGAGGCAGGTAAGAGAGCAGTTTGCGAAGATCCATCAGACAAGCCGCATCATGAGGAGAGGTCGTGTGCGCCACCCCTGATTTAACCGCATGGGCTGAAGCACCTCCGAGTTCTTCCGCGCTCACCTCTTCGTTGGTGACGGTCTTGACCACATTGGGCCCGGTGACGAACATATAGCTGGTTTGTTCCACCATCATAATGAAGTCGGTCATGGCCGGAGAGTAAACGGCACCTCCAGCGCAGGGACCCATGATGGCCGAGATTTGAGGGATTACCCCTGAAGCCTGTACGTTGCGGAAAAAGATGTCTGCATATCCACCCAAAGAGCGTACCCCTTCCTGGATTCTTGCTCCTCCGGAATCGTTCAGCCCAATAATAGGCGCACCAACCTTCATAGCCAGTTCCATCACTTTGCAGATTTTTTCGGCATGGGTTTCGGAAAGGGCTCCACCAAAGACAGTAAAGTCCTGGGCATAGACATAGACCAAACGCTGATCGATGGTTCCGTAACCGGTGACCACCCCATCGCCATAATACTGCTGCTTTTCCATACCGAAATCCGTCGTCCGATGAGTTACCAGAGCACCCATTTCTTCAAAGGAACCTTCATCCAGCAAGAACTCAATGCGTTCGCGGGCCGTCAGCTTCTTTTTTTCGTGTTGCTTGGCTATGCGGTCTTCCCCACCACCCAATTGGGCCTGAGCCAATTTATCCTGAAGTATTTTCTGTTTTGAGTCCATAGTTTATGACAAGGGTATACGCAATTCTTTTTGGTCTTCCAGGTACTGGTAAAGGGCGGTTAAAGCCACGACTTTGGCTTCGGTTTCGGCCGCTTTTTTGATGTCTTCTGGTGCGTAGTATTTCTTCACAAAATGAGTGTCAAAATTGCCAGATCGAAAAGCCTCGTGACGGCAGACAAAATCGCCAAAGGCCAAGGTGGTTTCTACCCCTTTGACCCGGTACTGAGCTATAGCCTGAATCATCAGACTGATGGCTTCCTCCCGGCTTTTTCCATAGGTGATTAATTTCGAGAGCATCGGATCGTAGTAAATCGGAATGTTCATTCCCTGCTCGTATCCGTTGTCTACCCGTACTCCAGGTCCTTCCGGAATCTGGTATTCCTCCAAAAGTCCTACACTGGGCAAAAAGTCGTTTAAGGGGTCCTCTGCGTAAACGCGTAGTTCCAAGGCGTGTCCTTCGATCCTGAGGTCTTCCTGCTTCATGGGAAGAACTTCTCCTCGGGCCACACGAATTTGCAATTCCACCAAATCCACGCCGGTGATCATCTCAGTCACCGGATGCTCCACCTGTAAACGCGTATTCATCTCCAGGAAGTAATAATTCAGCTGCTCATCCATGATGAACTCTACCGTGCCCGCTCCAACATATCCACAAGAACGCGCAACTTGGGCTGCGGCCTGCCCCATTTCTTCTCGAAGTTCAGGAGTAAGCAAGGCCGATGGTGCCTCTTCCACTACTTTTTGGTGGCGTCGTTGCACACTGCATTCCCGCTCGAAGAAGTGGAGAATATTTCCGTGGGTATCGGCCATGACCTGTATCTCGATGTGACGAGGAGATCCCACATACTTTTCTATAAAAACAGAGCCGTCTCCGAAGGCCGAAGTGGCCTCACTGATGGCCCGTTCCATTTGGGATTTCAGGTCCTTTGCTTTTTCAACTACCCGCATCCCTTTACCTCCACCTCCAGCAGAAGCTTTGATGAGAATCGGGTAGCCGATCTCGTCGGCAATCTTCTGTGCTTCCTCTACATCGGTAATGGCGTGATCCGTACCCGGCACCATCGGAATATCATAGGCTTTTACCGCGTCCTTTGCAGCGAGCTTGCTCCCCATAATTTGGATGGCATCGGATTTTGGGCCTATAAAGGTGAGTCCTGCTTTTTCCACTGCTTCAGCGAAGTCAGCGTTCTCACTCAAAAAACCATATCCGGGGTGGATTCCTTCAACCCCTTCTTTTTGGGCGAGCTCAATAATGCGGTCTCCCCGTAAATAGGATTCGTTCGAAGGCGCTGCACCGATGCAAAAAGCCTGATCAGCATAGCGTATATGTGGGGCATTGCGGTCGGCTTCAGAATAAACCGCTACCGTTTGAATTCCCATCTTCTTCGCCGTTTTCATCACGCGAATGGCAATCTCTCCGCGGTTGGCTACCAGAATTTTTTTCATCTACTTAATCGTTTTCGAATTCAATCAAAAGTTGGGATTTTTCTACAGCAGTGCCCTGGCTTATGTGTACTTCTTTAATAATACCCCCGCGAGGAGAAGCGACCACGTTTTCCATTTTCATAGCCTCCAGAATAAGCAGAGGATCATTCTCTTGAACTTCCTGCCCGGCTTTGACATGGATATCCAGGATGAGCCCTGGCATAGGTGCCGTGATTTGTTGAATGTCGTTTTTGGAATCCAGAGAAAAACCCAGTGAAGAGATCAGCGCGTCCAGCGGATTGGCGATCTGAATATCATGCGGGGTACTTCCCCTTTGAATCTGGTATTTTTTCTGGTGAAACTGGGCTTCTTTGACTTCGAGAAGAAAAGACTCTCCTCGGTAAAGCACGTGCAGCGTTGTGGGTGATACCCGGTGCACATCCAGCTCCTTTAAATCGGCAGCGCTCAGCTCAAAAGTGTGCTGATCATCCACCGAAATCGAATAGGATTGCTTCATGAAATGAGGTCGAAAATTAAAAGTTGTTGAAATTACTACTAATCTCGATCATTCCCCAAAGCTATACTGCAGAATCCGGCCTTGCCCTGAAATTTTTCTTGGAATAAAGAAGTGTAAGGGATGATCTTTCGCCTTCAAAGTTCCAAAGGATGCCTCTAGGATTTCTTATTTTTGAACCAAAGAATAACTATGCTGATAATTGGGGTTTCTGGTGGTACGGGTTGTGGCAAAACAACCGTTGTAGATCAACTCGTTGCGGACTTGCCCAAAGAGGCCGTTAGTGTGCTCTCCCAAGATTCCTACTACAAGGATCTGGGGCATATGTCCCGTGAAGAGAGAAGTCAGGTCAATTTTGACCATCCCGACTCCATTGATTTCGATTTGATGCTGTCACAAATCAAAGAGCTACAAGCCGGAAAAGGCATCGACTGTCCCTGTTATTCTTTTGTTGAGGAAACCCGTCTGTCGGAAACCATTCGAATTGAACCCAAAGCCATTTTAATTGTGGAGGGTATTTTGGTCTTCCATCCCCCTGCACTGCGGGACCTCTTTGACCTTAAACTATTTATTGAAGCCGACACCGATGAACGTCTCTTGCGCAGAATGAGAAGAGATCTCAGCGAACGAGGCCACGACTTGGACAAATCCATCCAGCGTTACCGCGAAGTGGTGAAGCCGATGTATGACGCCTATGTGGCCCCTACCCGCTCCTGTGCAGATTTTATCGTACCGAATAACGATCATAAGCCTGCCAACACGCGTTGGTTGAGCCGTATGCTTCAATCCGAAATTCAACAGCATGGGGTATCTTAAATACGCAAAAAACATCTACCTGATCGTCCTGACCCTCTTTGTGATCTGGATGCTTTTCTTTGACACCAATTCTTTTCAAATCCACCAGGAATTGAGCAAAGAGATCGATCAGTTGCAATACGAGAAAGCCCAGCTCGAAAAGGAAATCAGTAAAGACCAGGACTTACTTAAAGCTCTGGAAGACCCTAAAGAATTGGAGCGCTATGCCCGGGAACGTTACGGGATGCAGAAAGAAAACGAGGAGGTGTTTGTCATCGAGCACCTGGACAGCATAAAAAAGCAGAATGAAGAACCCTGATTTGTTTTCGGAATTTGATAAGCCGAGCGACGCGGCCTGGAAACAAAAAATACAGGTTGCCCTCAAGGGTGCCGATTACCAATCCACCCTGGTGTGGAATTCCCCGGAAGGGATTGCGACCAAGCCTTTTTATACGGCAGAAGACTATCCTGAACTCCCTGCAATAGAACTCCCTAAAGACTGGACCCTGACGCAGGGGCTTGGATTCTATGCCGATGAACAACCCCTTTCGTTCAGGAGTCTAAAAATTCTCAGTGAAGAAGGTCGGCAGCAAGGCATGGAAGCCTTCTGGGTCGAATCCTTTATTCCAGAGTCCAAAGAAGAACTACAAGAAGTTTTTGAACTTCCCTCTCCGCTATTCGTCAGAACAGAACAATGGCCCGCATGGGCCTTGGACGACTTAAGGGGATCTGTTCAAAATCAACAAAACAGCGTACATTATTTTCACGATCCCATTGGTCAACTGTGTACCACAGGTAATTGGCCTTCTACCTTGGATAAGGAATGGGAATCACTTAGCAAGCTCGCCGAGCAACTACAAGGAGAGGCCTTCCTTGGGATCGATGCCTTGCCCTATGCCAACAGCGGAGCCAACGCCACCGAACAGTTGGTCGCAATTCTGGGACATATACAAGCCTACATCGAACACCCAAAACTAGCGGGTAAGATTTCTGCCCTTCGGGTACGCGTAGGAATTGGCCCCAATTACTTTTACGAAATAGCCAAGCTTCGCGCTTTACGCACTTTGGTGCAACAAAAGTGGCCAGAGCTCAACATTCACCTCACAGCAACGCCGGCCCTTCGCAACAAGACGGTGTATGACTACAACGTTAATTTACTGCGCTCTTGTTCGGAGTGTATGGCCGGAATCCTTGGGGGCGCTGACCTGGTGTACAATGCTCCCTACGATGTCATCTACGGCAACAGCAATGACTTTGGGCACCGCATTGCTCGAAACCAATTACTGCTCCTAAAACACGAAAGTGGACTGCATGCCGGATTTACCGACGGCAGTTACTACGTCGAAGCCCTTACGGCCCAGCTAGTCGAAAAGGCAGAAGCCCTGTGGACGCGTTGGGAAAAAGAAGGTGGTCTGTTGGAGGCCTTGCACTCCGGAAGACTTCAAAAGCGGTTTCGCCAATCCGCCGAAAAAGAGCAGGAGCTTTTTGACCAGGGAGAGTTTGTGCTAATTGGGACCAATAAATACCCCAATCCTGATGATCAAATGGGTATGTATGCCGCGACGGCCTTCCCGGCTCCTAGAAATGAAAAGACCCTGATCGAACCTCTTCCCCTGCGCAGACTTTCGGCCTCTGCAGAGAAGTCCAGAATGCAAGAAGAAAAAACGACGAGCACTCCATGAGCAGTAAAAAAGCAACTCCCAAAACGGAACAGACCGTCCATCACCTCGGCTTTGCGGCGGGTCTCCCCCCTTTTTTAAGAGGCCCCTACCCCAGCATGTATGTGCAACGCCCCTGGAC
>CAZLGZ010000047.1:0-16398 GCA_964558965.1 uncultured Flavobacteriaceae bacterium | reverse complement strand
TGGGGATGGGACCTTTTCCTTATGAAGGGGAAGAAGATGCCGATATCATCAACGCTGGGAAGCAAACCATTACTACACTATCTGGAGCGAGCTTTTTCGACTCTTCTATGAGCTTTTCGATGATTCGAGGCAAGCATGTTCACTTGACCATTTTGGGCGCCATGGAGGTGGCTGAAAATGGCGATATCGCGAACTGGAAGATTCCGGGCAAGATGGTGAAAGGAATGGGAGGGGCTATGGACTTGGTGGCCTCCGCAGAAAACATCATAGTCGCCATGATGCACACCAACAAAAAAGGAGAATCCAAAATTCTGAAAAAGTGTAGTTTACCCTTGACTGGGGTGGGTTGCGTAAAGAAAATCGTGACCAATATGGCGGTGCTCACCGTGGAAGACGATGGATTCCATCTGGTGGAGCGAGCCCCGGGTGTCAGTGTGGA
Organism: uncultured Flavobacteriaceae bacterium; assembly: GCA_964558965.1. Classification (GTDB taxonomy): domain Bacteria; phylum Bacteroidota; class Bacteroidia; order Flavobacteriales; family Flavobacteriaceae; genus Aureicoccus. The sequence continues at coordinate 15,959 of CAZLGZ010000047.1, read as the reverse complement.
AGATATTCAAGCCGCAACAGAAGGGCAGTTGCACATTCCGGACGAAGTGCCGGAAATGCAATTATAGAAGGCGATTTCACAACAATTATCAATGGATTGACAACATTTTTGTCAGTCTTTTCTCTCTCGATAATTATTTTTGAAATATTCAAATTTTATTTGGATATTAACCTTCTGTTAAAACCAACAAACCGATGACTACCGACTACAAACAACAAACTGCCTCGCAGGAGAATCTACCGATTCACAGAAACAGCTTTTACAGCGGAATTGTAAGCCTAATGAAAAAGCTATTTATGTTGTAGAAAACTCCTCTAAAAAACAAAAAAAGTCCGCTAGCGGACTTTTTTTTATGCCTGGATTTGAAGCCAGGAAGATGTTTGATTATTCCTTATCCCTTCACAGAAGCAAAGAGGTACTCGCGGTTCATACGCGCGATGTTTTCTAAGGAGATACCTTTAGGACATTCGATTTCACATGCACCGGTATTGGTACAGTTACCGAATCCTTCCAGGTCCATTTGCTTCACCATATTCTGAACGCGCTCCGCAGCTTCAACCTGTCCTTGCGGCAATAGGGCGAACTGAGAAACCTTGGCAGAGGTAAAGAGCATGGCGCTGGCGTTTTTACAAGCCGCAACACAGGCTCCACATCCAATGCAGGTCGCTGCGTTAAAAGACTGGTCTGCCATTTCTTTCTCAACCGGGATGGCGTTAGCATCTACCGGGTTACCCGAAGTACCCACAGAGATGTAACCTCCTGCTTGTTGAATACGATCAAAAGCCGAACGATCTACGATCAAATCTTTAATCACAGGGAAGGCTTTTGCTCTCCAGGGCTCAATGGTAATGGTATCGCCATTTTTAAAGCTACGCATGTGTAGCTGGCATACCGTGATCTTGCGATCTGGCCCGTGCGGGCGGCCATTGATCTGCAGTGAACAGGTACCACAAATACCTTCTCGGCAATCGTGATCAAATTCCACCGGTTCCTCTCCTTTTTCAATCAATCCTTCATTCAGGATGTCGAGCATTTCCAAGAACGACATGTCTTCATCGACATTGTCCAGGTTATACTTGACCATTTTTCCTTTACTCTTGGCGTCTTGTTGTCGCCAAATTTTAAGCGTCAATTTCATAGCAACATTATTTATAGGAACGGGTCTTAACCTCGATATTTTCGTATACTAATTCTTCTTTGTGCAACTTGGATTCTCTGGGGTTTCCAGTGTACTCCCAAGCGGCAGCATATTTGAAGTTCACGTCATCACGCAATGCTTCTCCTTCTTCGGTTTGGTACTCTTCTCGGAAGTGACCTCCACAGGATTCGTTGCGCTCTAAAGCATCCTTAGCAAACAACTCCCCTAATTCAAGGAAGTCAGCCACACGGCCTGCTTTTTCCAGTTCTTGGTTCTTGCCATCGGCCTTCCCCGTCACCTTTACATTCTGCCAGAAATCTTCGCGTAGTGCGGCGATTTCTTCCATGGCTTCCTGCAGCTCCTTGGCGTTACGGGACATACCACATTTGTTCCACATGATTTTCCCGAGCTTCTTGTGGTAGTAGTCTACACTGTGCTGACCACTAGCCGACATCAGCTTTTCGATACGCCCGCGAACGTTTTGCTCGGCGGCGTCGAATTCAGGCGTCTCAGTCGAAATAGGCCCGGTACGGATATCATCAGAAAGGTAGTCTCCAATGGTGTACGGCAATACAAAGTAACCATCAGCCAATCCTTGCATCAAGGCACTAGCCCCAAGTCGGTTTGCACCGTGATCACTAAAGTTGGCTTCTCCTGCTGCATAGCATCCAGGGATGGTGGTTTGCAGGTTGTAATCCACCCACAGACCTCCCATGGTGTAGTGAACGGCAGGGTATATTTTCATCGGTGTCTTGTACGGGTTCTCATCCACGATCTTCTCGTACATCTGGAAGAGGTTTCCGTATTTGGCCTCGATAATTTCTTCTCCTAGACGGCGAACGGTTTTGTCGTCTGCATTTTTCATTCCGCTGGTCATGGCTTTTTCGCGACCATAACGCATGATGGCAGAGCTGAAGTCCAGATAAACCGCTTCTCCGGTTTTGTTAACACCGAAACCGGCATCGCAACGCTCTTTAGCTGCACGAGAGGCAACATCTCGAGGAACGAGGTTACCAAAGGCAGGGTATCTTCTTTCGAGGTAGTAATCGCGATCTTCCTCAGCCAGGTCGGTCGGCTTCAATTTGCCTTCGCGAATGGCCTGAGCATCTTCCAGCTTTGCAGGAACCCAAATACGCCCATCATTTCTGAGGGACTCTGACATCAAGGTCAGCTTGGATTGGTGGTCTCCTGAAACCGGGATACAGGTCGGGTGAATTTGTGTAAAACAAGGGTTGGCAAAATAAGCGCCCTTTTTATGTGCTTTCCATGCGGCCATTACATTGGCTCCCATACAGTAGGTCGAAAGGAAGAAGAGGTTTCCGTAACCTCCAGTGGCCAAAACAACCGCGTGCGCAGAATGTCTTTCGATTTCTCCTGTCACCAGGTTACGGGCGATAATCCCTCGCGCCTTGCCGTCAACAAGTACGAGGTCGAGCATCTCGTGACGGGTGTAGGATTTAATTTTTCCTCTTTGGATCTGACGGTTCATCGCTGCATAAGCACCAAGAAGCAATTGCTGCCCCGTCTGTCCTTTGGCGTAGAAGGTACGCGAAACGAGTACTCCTCCAAAAGAACGGTTGTCCAAAAGACCTCCGTACTCACGCGCAAAAGGCACTCCTTGAGCGACACATTGGTCAATGATGTTGGTCGATACCTCGGCCAATCGGTGTACGTTGGCTTCTCTGGAGCGGTAGTCCCCTCCTTTGATGGTATCGTAGAAGAGGCGGTAGACACTGTCTCCGTCTCCTTGGTAGTTCTTGGCTGCGTTAACCCCACCCTGAGCAGCGATAGAGTGCGCTCGTCGAGGGGAATCTTGGTAGCAGAAGGTCTTGACATTGTAACCCAGTTCGGCTAAAGTTGCGGCTGCGGAACCACCTGCCAATCCGGTCCCAACGATGATGATATCGATGTTCCTTTTGTTGGCGGGGTTGACCAGGTCAATGGTATTTTTATGCTTAGTCCACTTTTCGGCTAGAGGTCCTGAAGGGACTTTGGAATCTAATGTACTCATACTAGTGCGCTAAGTGATTTAAGTGATGATAGAGGGCGATAAATGCAAATCCACCAGGAATCGCAATGGCGTAAAACTTGGCGAATTTCACCAAGGCAGGCGTGTACTTGTTGTTGATTCCCATACTCTGAAAAGAGGAGGCGAAACCGTGCCACAAGTGCAAGGCCAACAAGAAGAAACTGATCACATAGATCACCGTTCTCCACATGGGAATGAATTTGGCAACCGTCTCTTCATAGTAACGCGTAGGGTCTTCCGGAAGGGCATCGACGTATTTGTAAGTCATCTCATGTACCCAAAAGTCATAAAAGTGCAAGGCGAGAAAAGCCAATACGACTCCTCCACTCAACAACATATTGCGCGATACCCAAGGGGCATTCGCACTGCCTTTGTACTGCACATAGCCTTTGCCTCGAGCCGCATTGTTCTGGGCCTCCAAAACGAACCCCATGACAAAGTGAACAATGACCCCTGCGATCAAGATGGGTTGAGCCACATATTGGATCACCGGGTTGTACCCCATAAAGTGTGACCACTGGTTAAATAATTCTGGATCGATTACCGAGCTCAAGTTGATGGAAAAGTGCAACAACAAAAAAGAGACTAGGAAGAGGCCTGAAAGCGCCATAACTACCTTCCGAAGAATGGAAGATTTAAGCATTCCGCTCATAAAATTCTGTTTTTTACAAAATTAGGGCACGGCTCGTTTTTTAACAAGAAATCCATTGCGTAAGGCGGACTGTTTAGAATCAGTTTAAATACTTGAGCAGAAGGATGAGAAAGAAGTGGCATTTTTGTGCGAACTTTCCCATCAAATGATACAAGTTGCCATCTTATCGAAGAGCGGAGGAGGGTATTCTACGCGCCGTTTACTTGAAGAAGCCGAAAACCTCGGGCTCTATGCTGAACAAATTGACCACAGTTTGTGCTCTGTTCGCCTGAGCTCAGAGGGGTCTGAACTCTTTTTGCGAGAAGAATCCATTAGTGGAGAATTTCAAGCGGTGATTCCCCGAATCGGCAGTGGTGTTACCCGGCATGGAGCGGCTATTGTTAAGCAATTCGAAATTGAAGGGGCATACAGTGTGGCCCGTTCGCTTGGAATTATTCGCGCGAGGAACAAAGTCCGAACCATGCAACTTTTTGCCAAAGAAGGACTGCCCATTCCCGAAACCCTGTTTTCGATCAATCCGGAGAGTCTTTCGGCCCAAATCGAACTTCTTGGAGGGCCGCCGGTAATCATAAAAATGCAGGAAGGGACCCACGGAACCGGGGTGATCCTGGCAGAATCTCTGGCTTCTGCTAAATCCATGTGTGATACGCTCTACCGACTGGGAACGCCCATCTTATTGCAGCGTTATATCGAGGAAGCCAAGGGGGAAGACATTCGCGTGATTGTGGTAGACCAACAAGTCGTTGCTTCCATGAAACGCAAAGGCGCCTTGGGAGAATTCAGAGCCAACATTCATCGTGGAGGATTGGGAGAAGCCGTACAACTCACCAAGAAAGAAAAGGCCATTGCCCTTCAGGCAACGAAGCTCTTAGGACTTGGAGTGGCCGGGGTTGATCTGATCCGATCCAAGAAAGGCCCACTTCTTATCGAGGTGAACGCTTCTCCGGGTTTACAGGGAATTGAAACAGCAACAGGGGTAAATGTTGCCAAGGCGATAATGGAGTATGCCCTAAAAGGCAGTGGACGAAAAAGAAGATAGGGGATGAATAGAATTGTGATAGACGACCAAAAGAGCAAGGCGGGTAAAAGCAGCCGCATGCAATTGGCAATAGCCCAATTGCCGACGGGCACTTTGATTGAAGTTGAAGTGAATGTGATTCAATCCAAGGCAGAAGGCCCTGTTGTTTTGGTGCAGGGGGGTCTGCACGGAGACGAAATCAACGGGATTGAAATTGTTCGGCGATTGCGCAGCTTACTCAAAGATCAAATTGTAGCGGGCACCCTGGTCTTGGTTCCGGTACTCAACGTCTTTGGGTTTATTCACTTTTCCAGAGAAGTGCCGGACGGGAAGGATGTCAATCGGAGTTTCCCGGGGAGCGTCCGAGGGTCTTTGGCTAGCCGAATTGCCGCCCGATACAGTCAACAGCTCTTACCCCAAATCGACTGGGCGGTGGATCTACACACCGGAGGTGCGCAGCGCTTTAACTATCCGCAAATTCGCTACAGCGCGGATGATAAGGCCAGCGCACAACTAGCAGCAGACTTTAATGCACCTTTTACACTGGAATCGGGTTTGATCAAAGGATCATTCCGAAAGCACCTTCACAGCTTGAAGAAGCCTGTCATCGTCTATGAGGCGGGCGAATCCATGCGCTTTGACGAGCACTGTATTCAGACGGGCGTCGACGGGGTTTTGCGCTTGTTGAAAAAACACAAGATGCTCAGTAAAAACATCTCTGTTCCCAAGGCCAAAAATAAGTCGGTTCTTCTGAGCGATTCTGTTTGGCTTCGCTCACCAGCATCAGGTATGTTTTTACCGGCCGTAGAAAATGGCAGTTGGGTCGAAAAAGGCCAAGTGATCGGTTCGGTGGTCAATACCTTTCAAACCAAAGGCAAAGAAGTGAAGGCGCCTCATGCAGGGCCGGTATTTTGCGTCAACCACCAAGCGGTCATCAGTCGGGGTGATGCTTTGTTTCATCTCGGAAAAGAAGCTTAGTCCTCCGATTGATCCATATTCTCGAGTTGGATGCGCAGGGCCCGAGTCGATAGCTGAACTTCAATCAAAGAGAGGGACAAGGAGATCATTAAACTGATCAGACTTATACCAAAAATGACCTTGGCCCACACAATAGCCTCCACATAAATCAGAAACATGGTCACGGCCGCCAGCAAGAAGCTCAAGATCGCCGTGGCTTGCATTTGCTTGATGATTCCCAGCCTCTTTTTTAAGGAATCGATTTGCCTTTTAAGCGGCAGGGAGGAGGTCTGCATGTACTGCCCGTGAAGCTGTCGAATCAAGGCCGCCAGAGCCAAATACCGCGCGTTGTAGGCCAACATCGTCAAAGAGATGGCCGGAAAGAGGAGGGCCGGAATGGTCAGGTCTAATTTCACTTGATTTTGAGCTCAGCGGTCGAACTTGCCTTTCCTTGAATTAGCTTGACGGTATAGTCGCCTTTGGGTAGGTAACGCAGGCCGTTCTTGGCCTCGTCCACCTCATCACCCTTGGCTTTTCGCCAGTTCTTGTAACCGCTTTCGCTGAATGAAAGGGTGTAGTCGAAGGCATTGTAACCTTTGTCGGTGTCCAATTTGTCTTCGTACACCAAGCTTCCGTTTTCTGCGGTTACCTGCAGTTGTACACTCTGAGGTGCGGAAGAGTAGTACATCATCGCAGAAGAAGGCTCAAAAGCATTGCCCCATTGACTCCAACTGTTCCCCCAGTTACGCGAAAAACGTACAGATTCAGGTTCAAACAAGTGAACGGACTTTCCGTTTGTTGTTCCGTGCTTTTGCAAAGAAGCAATAGGAAGACGGTAAATACTGCGTCCATGGGTTCCCACAACCAAATCGGCGGCTTCTTCTTGGATGACCAAATCGTGAACAGCTACGGCCGGCAGCCCATTACTCATTTGGTTCCAGCTTTTACCACCGTCCAGACTACCGAAAAGTCCAATGTCTGTTCCAACGAACAGCAGGTCTTCGTTGACCGGATCTTCGACCAATGCATTGACCGAACCTAGAGGAAGTCCTTGGTGGATGGCCGTCCAGCTTTTTCCGTAATTATCACTGCGGTACACATGGGCAGCAAAGTCATCCCAGCGGTATCCGTTGACGGTTACATAAACGCGCTCGGGTTTGTGTTTGGAAGCCATAACCTCACTGATCCAGTACTCCTTGGGAAGCCCTGCCGAAATATCCTGCCAGCTGTAACCGCCATCAGGACTGGTGTATACTTTTCCGTCGTCACTTCCGGTATACAAACGGCCAAAAACAAAGGGCGATTCGCTAATGGTGGTCAGGGTACCGTAAGCCACGTTTCCTTTGCGTCCCCCTCGGGTGAGGTCTTCCGAAATTGTGGTCCAGCTGTCTCCGCGGTCCAGGGAACGGTGCAATTTGTTTCCTCCAAAGTAAACCACATCCGGATTGTGTTTAGACAAGCGAATGGGGGTCTGCCAGTTAAAACGGTAAGGCGATTCACCCAATTCGTGCTTGATTTGAAGCCGCTTCCGCTTGCCGTTTTCGAGATTTAAACGGAAGTAATTTCCGAACTGAAAGCCCGTGTATACGATGTTGGAATTGCGGGGGTCGATTTCGACCTGCATTCCGTCACCTCCCATGATGGAGGTCCAGGGATTCTGCCCGCTTTGATGCCATCGAGAATCTTCTCTGGCTGTATGGGAAGCCTTCCACACACCATTGTCTTGGAGACCTCCGTAAACATTGTAAGGAGATTCGTTGTCGACATTGATGGCGTAGAACTGCCCAACCGAGGGAGAATTGTTCTTCATCCAGTGGTCTCCGTTGGTGTAACTGATGTTGATACCCCCGTCGTTTCCGTTGATCAGGTGACCGCTTTGCTTGGGGTTAATCCAGAGAGCATGGTGGTCGGCGTGTACGTTTTCTTTGCTGATGGAATAGAAGGTTTTTCCGCCGTCATCAGAGGCGATCAGAGGAACCCCGGCTAGATAGATACGCTCCTTGTTTTGCGGATCAACACGCACCTGAGCGAAATAATATCCGTAGCTGTAGAACAGATCGTCGATATAGTCTTCGTGTGTTTTATACCAACTCATTCCACCATCATCGGAACGGTACACCTCGGCACCAACAACGGGCGTATCAAATAAAAGGGAATTAGCGTCTTCCAAATAACTGACCAAATCTGCCGGTTGAACACTGCCTTCCCGGACCATTTGCTTGACATTGGCTGCCCGGTACTTTTCTTGGAAGCCATTGTTTTTGAGGAAGTCGTTGAGTTCTTTGTCTTCCAATTTCAAAAAGTTGCTTTTACTCATGGAACGGAAATCCTCTTTGACCAAGCCTTCCTTTTTGTCTTTTTTCTTATCTGCAGGGCGACGAAACTGGTTGTCGACTACGGCATAAAGGGTTCGGGCATCAAAAACGGCCAGACCGATGCGGCCGACTCCTTCTCCGGTCGGGAATCCGCTGTCGGGTTTGCTAATGCGTTCCCAGGTTTGCCCGGCGTTGGTACTCTTGTAGATGGACGAACCATTTCCGTTTCCGCTAAAGTTCCAGGCTTTGCGGTCTTTTTCCCAGGTTGCGGCATAAAGCACCTCAAAGTTGCCCGGTTCCATGGCCAGGTCAATAACGCCACTCTCGTTGCTGACAAAAAGGCTTTGGGTCCAGTTCTTTCCGCCATCCGTGGAACGGAAAATTCCACGCTCTTTGTTGGGAGAGTACAAGTGACCGGTTACGCCCACAACCAATTCGTCAGGATTCGCTGGATTCAAAACGATTCGACCAATGTGGTGGGCGTCCGGAAGCCCTCTAAACTCCCAGCTTTCCCCGCCATTATCTGAACGAAGAAGCCCCATTCCGGCATAAGAGGAACGGGAAGAGTTATTTTCTCCGGTACCGACCCAAATCACGTTGTTTTTCCAATCCACGGCAATGTCACCAATGTTTTGGGTTGGGGCATTGTCCATCACCGGGTCGAATGAAATTCCATTGTCCTTGGTAAACCACAAACCACCAGAGGCATAGGCGACGTAAAATTCCGCCGGCCGCTCAGGGTTTACGGCTATATCGACAACACGACCACTCATAACGGAAGGGCCGATTAATTGAAGTTCCATGTTTTTTAGCAGGGAATTGTTGTGTCGAAAATCCCTATTCTGATTGGCGTCTAGCCATTCTAGAGCAGGCGTGGAAGTTGGAAAATTGTCGTTGGCATTTTGGGCAGTACCCAGGGCGAAACTCAAGCAGATCGCCACGAATAGGAAGGTTCTCATGTTCTTGTCGGGTTTAGGCAAAGTCCAGCTTTGCCAAAAGCAGCCTGAAGATAAGCATTAGAATCTATATATTGAGGGAATCAAACCGGCCAATTATGGAATCTCAAAGCGCTCTCGCCCTGATGTTATTCGCAGGATTACTGGGCTCCGGACTCTTCAGTCTTTTAATCCGAAGAGGGTCTTATGGCTTTCTCGGAAATGCCCTCTTGGGTGTTTTGGGTGCTTTTTTTGAAAGTCGTCAGGGTTATTTGGCGAACTGGGCTTTGCTGCAGCAATGGCAAGCCGAATACCTCTCTGCCATTACCCCTACAGGTGAATTATGGACAGGGGTTTGGCCCGGTTTTTTCGCTGGAGCCGGTTTTTTTCTGATTTTTGGGGTTCTCAAAGCGATTTTTTACCGCCCAGCGGTAGTCTTGGACGACTAAACCCACATACATGAAATACGATTCTCTTCCTTCCTCTCTTTTTATCAAGAACAGAGCGAAGTTTATGCAGCAGATGCAACCCAAAAGCATAGCTGCCTTCAATTCCAATGATGTTTACCCTATTGGTGCTGATGGGACTATGCCTTTTGAGCAGGAGCGTAACCTTTTTTACCTCAGTGGAGTGGACCAGGAAGAAACCATTTTGCTTCTCTTTCCTGACGCTCTTGACCCTAAGCACAGAGAGGTGTTATTTGTTAGAGAAACCAATGAACATATTGCGGTGTGGGAAGGGGCTAAACTCGATAAAAGTCAGGCCACAGCTGTTTCTGGAATTCAAACCGTGTACTGGTTGAGTGATTTTGATCGGATCTTTTTCGATTTGATGGGAGAAGCCGAAACCATCTATTTCAATACCAACGAACACTACCGACAGGCGGTCGAAACCCAGACGCGAGAGGACCGCTTCATACACAAGGTCAAGCGAGACTTTCCGGCCCATAGGGTAGCCAAAAGCTTCCCGATTTTAGAAGATATCCGCGGGGTCAAAGAGCCAGAAGAAATGGACTTGCTCCAAAAAGCCTGCGATATTACGGCCAAAGGATTTAGTCGGGTACTGCAGTTTGTTCGTCCCGGAGTATGGGAGTATGAAATCGAAGCCGAATACCTGCACGAATTTATTCGCAACAAGTCCAAAGGCTTTGCCTACACGCCCATTATTGCATCCGGTAACAACGCCAATGTGCTTCATTATATCGAAAACAACAAGGAGTGCAAGGCCGGAGACCTCATCCTGATGGATGTTGGTGCCGAATACGCCAATTACTCCAGCGATATGACGCGAACCATCCCGGTTTCGGGCCGTTTTAGCCCACGTCAAAAAGCCGTTTACGATGCGGTGAATCGGGTTAAGGACAAGGCAACAGCGCTTTTAACTCCCGGTGTCCTTTGGAAGGAGTACCACAAAGAAGTGGGATTGATCATGACTGACGAATTGATTGGTTTGGGATTACTCGACAAGGCAGATGTGCAGAACCAATCGCCGGATCATCCGGCCTACAAGAAGTACTTTATGCACGGGACAAGTCACCATTTGGGATTGAATACCCACGATTACGGGGTATTAAAAACTCCGATGAAGGCGGGGATGGTGTTTACGGTTGAACCTGGGATTTATATTCCTGATGAAGGATTCGGAATTCGCTTAGAAGACGATGTGGTCATTCAGCAGGATGGAGCTCCTTTGAATTTGATGGGTCATATTCCGATTATCTCGGAAGAGATTGAAGACTTGATGAACGCTTAGTCTTCTTGAGACACGCCTTTTTTTAGGGTCAAAAGCGAACTTACGCCAAAAGCGACAGCAGCCGGAATAAACCAGCCTAGGCTGTATGCCTGTAAGGGAATCTTACTGGTAATGGTCTCTGTCAAAGGATAACCTACAGAGCCGAGGAAGTCCGGAAGGCTGAACAACATGGTAGTTCCAACAACCACACGGAAAATCGTTCGAGAGGTCCAGTTTTTAGGGAGTACATTCAGGAGGATCAAAACAATGGTTACCGGGTAAACCAACATCAGTGCTGGAACGGCTACGGCGATGATGAAGTCGACACGCCACTGGCCCACCAAAACTCCAATTACACAGGCGACGAAGGCCGTAATGCGGTATGCTCGTTGGGAGTTGCCCAGTTGTTCCTTAATAAAGTCAGAAGTTCCCGTAATGATTCCTACGGCTGTAGTGAAACAGGCTAACGATACCATCAGGCTTAAGATCCACTGGGCTGTGGCCCCTAAATTTTGTCGGGTAATGCCAATGAGTAAATCGGCACGACTGATCTCTTCCGGGAAAAAGGGAGTGGATTTGGCTCCCACTAGAATCAGCCCCAGGTATACGGTGAGCAAGCCCAGTCCGGCCAGAAATCCGGCCCTAGCGATAAGCTTTTGTTTTTCCGCTAAGTCGTATTGCGGAAATTTGAGGTTAACCGAAATGATGATCACCCCACCCACAACGACAGAGCCGATAGCATCAAAGGTTTGGTAGCCCTCTAGTAAACCTACAGAAAGGGCACCTGCCTGAGGCACTTGGGCAGCCGGCCAATCGAGATTAAAAATTACGGCCCCGATGAGGGTAAAGAGAAGTAACAAGAGGGCAGGAGTCAGGATTTTGCCTAACCAGTCCAGGATTTTACTCCGAAACCACACACAGGCGAATACCAAGCTAAAGTAAATCGTAGCAAAGACCCAACTGGGCATTTCGAATAAGGGGGCAATTCCCATTTCATAGCTGACGGAAGCCGTTCTGGGCGAGGGCAGACTGATCGAAATACTGTAAATCACAAGACAGTACAATAGACTGTAACTGCCGGAAACCGGTTTAGCTAAATCGTAGAGACTTCCCTGCAGACGGGAGTGGGCGACTATACCCAATACAGGAATAAAAACCGCTGATAGACAGAAGCCTATGGCGACGGCTGTCCAGCTTGCTCCCGCTTTCAAACCCAAAAGAGGGGGAAGAATCAGATTTCCCGCACCAAAAAAGAGCGAAAAAAGAGCGAAGGCAAGTAGCCATGTCGATTTTTTTGTACGAATCACAGATTAGGCTTGATCGGAGGAACCGAATTTACTAATTTAAAAGTGAGCTTGAAGGGTTGAGCGATTTTAAGCGTCTTTTTTCGCTTTTCGCCGATCCAAAAAGTGGAAACCAAAACCCAAAAAGAGTAAACAACAACCTACATGAAAAAGAGACCGATAGGACAAGGAAGTAAAATAAAGGGTGCCCTTTGTGCGGTGCTCGGGCATGAGTACAAGGTATCCAGAGAAGTCACGGATCACATCAAGGAATACACCTGTATGCATTGCCAGAAACAGGTATGCGCTGATGTAAATGGCCGGTTAACTCAATTGACTTCCGAAAAGATCGAAATCAACAACACCCTTCGCGCCATTCACTTTAAGCGCAAGTCTCGCCGCCAATCTTCGGCGGAATTTTACTAGTCTTCTTGGTTAAAGGCGTTCCAGCCTTGAGCCTGTAAAGGAAAGAGTTCTCCTGATCTTGTCACCAGTTGAGCCCCTCGGGAGGCTTCGGTCATGTGCCCAATCACCGTGAGGTTGGGATTCCCTTTGATTTTAGGAAAATCTTCTTGTTTGATGGTGAAGAGTAATTCGTAATCCTCTCCACCGTTAAGCGCCACTGTTGTGGGATCCATCTTGAATTCTTCCGCCGTGGAGATCACGGTTGGATCAATCGGGATTTTTTCTTCATACAACTGGCACCCCAACTTACTGTTTTGACAGAGGTGCATAACTTCAGAAGAAAGTCCATCACTGATATCGATCATTGCTGTGGGTTGAACCTCGAGTTTTTCGAGAAGCTCCACAATGTCGAGTCGCGCCTCTGGCTTGAGTTGTCTTTCGACCAGGTAGTGGTAGGGCTCTAAGTCCGGTTGGTGCTGAGGATTCACCTGAAACACCTGTTTCTCTCTTTCCAGAACCTGAAGGCCGAGGTATGCACCTCCCAAATCTCCACTAACGACGAGTAATTCGTTTTCAGACGCCTTGCTGCGATAAGTAGTTTTTTCTTTTTCAGCTTCCCCTAAAACGGTAACACTGATGATCATTCCCTTATTGGAGGAGGTCGTGTCTCCTCCGACGAGGTCGACCTTGTAGTGGGCACAGGCTTTGGCAAAGCCATCATAAAAATGCTCCAAAGATTCCAAGGTAAATCGATTAGAAACGGCCAAAGAAAGGGTCAATTGGGTCGGTCGGCCATTCATCGCACAGATATCCGATATATTGACCACCGCCGATTTGTAGCCCAGGTGTGTCAGGGGCATATAGCCCAAATCAAAATGCACCCCTTCCACCAGCATATCCGTGCTGATGAGTCCGTTCTCTTTTTGGAAATGAATCACAGCAGCATCGTCTCCAATTCCGAAGAGGCTTCCTGTATTCTGTAATTCAAAACCTTTAGTAAGGTGTTCGATGAGGGCGAATTCGCCTAATGTTGAAACTGCTGTACTTGGCCGGTCTTTGTTTTCCCATTCCATGGCGCAAATTTAACTCAGCCATATTAAATCGTATCTTTCTTTTTTAAAGCAATGAAAAAGATGAAAACACTAATTCATAAGCCCGTTTGGGCTCTTTCCTTTCTTTGTCTTGCGACTTGTTTGTTTTTAGCGAGCTGCGGTTCCAATTCGGACGATATGCAACCGGTAACCGGTGGGGGTACCGGAGGAGGAACTGGTGGTGGCGGAACGGGTGGTGGTACCGGAGGCGGAGGCACTGGAGGCGGCACGGGCGGCGGAGGAACCGGAGGAAATACTTCGGGCAGTGCTCCTTGTGAAAACGGGAGTGCAGGTGGATTTCCTTGTATGGGGATTGACCTGGTCGATCGAGTGACACTCCAAGAAATGTCATCGGGTGAAGCCAACGACGTATGGGGATGGGTAGATCCCATGGATGGTACGGAATACGCCTTGGTTGGACTTATTGATGGAACGGGTTTTGTTCGTCTGGATTCCGAAGGAAACGCGACCTACCTGGGTAAATTACCTACAGAGACGCAGAGCAGCCCATGGAGGGATGTCAAGGTTTATGGAAATCACGCCTTTGTTGTTTCGGAAGCCTCCAATCACGGGATGCAGATATTTGACTTAACCCGCCTTCGTGGACTCACTTCAGCAAGTTCATTCGATGCGGACGCTGTTTATGGTGGTATTGGAAATGCGCACAATGTAGTCATCAATGAAGATATGGGGTATGCCTATCCAGTCGGAACAGCGGTGAGTGATGCCTATCAAGGTGGTGTTCATTTTGTCGATGTATCCGATCCAGGTGCTCCAAGCCCTGCTGGAGGGTATGGAGGAAGTGGCTACACCCACGATGCACAGGTGATCACCTACAATGGGCCAGACCAGGTGTACCGTGGACGCGAAATATTTGTAGGTGCGAATGAGGATGAGGTTGTTTTTGTGGATATCACAGATAAAAGCAATCCTCAATTCATCAGTTCAGTGACCTATACCGATATTGGTTACACCCACCAAGGTTGGTTTACAGAAGACCACCGCTTCTTTTTATTGGGAGACGAATTGGATGAAACCGGACCGACTGGTTATCGCTCCCGAACTATTGTATTCAACGTAAGTAATCTGGACAACCCGATTAACCATTACGAGTACCAAGGACCCACCAATGCGATTGACCACAACGGGTATGTCTTGGGTGACAAATTTTACTTGGCCAATTACACAGCCGGTATGCGCATCATCGACATCAGCAATATCGCTCAGCGGAGCATGACCGAGCTGGCCTATTTTGATACCCATCCCGCTTCGGATAATGCTCAATTCAGAGGAGTTTGGAGCGTCTATCCCTATTTGCCCAGTGGCTTTATTTTGGTCAATGATATCGAGCAAGGACTCTTTGTTTTGAAAGAGAGCAACTAGGGCATACGCGATGAAAAAGAATAATACACTAATCGGTTTAAAAATTGTATTGGCTTGTTTGCTAGTGTTTAGCAGCTGCAGTTCTGCCAATGACGACGCCCCTCTTCTCAATCAAGGGGAAGTTATGTTGGTCAAAAGAATAGGAGGGTCAGGGGACGATACTCCCCGGTCTATTATTGAAACTCATGACGGGGGATATGCCATCTTGGGCTTTACCAACAGCACCGATGGAGATATCCACGACAAGGACCTCGCTGTAAACGATTACTGGATTTTAAAGTACAATCAGCACGGTGCTTTGCAGTGGAATCGAACCATTGGGGGCAGTGGCGATGACCGCGGTCAAAGTCTTGTACAAACGGCGGACGGCGGATATGCGTTGGTAGGCTACGCCATGAGCTCCGATGGCGATGGAAGCCGCAATGAAGGTTTTCACGACAATTGGATCGTACGCCTGGATTCGGCGGGGAATATTTTGTGGGAAAAAAGTTTTGGTTTTGCCGGCCACGACCATTCGTACCAGGTGATTGAAACCCAGGATGGCGGTTTGTTTTTTGCTGGATTTTTAGACGTGACCCTCTCCGGTGGCCAGGGCAATGATGGGCTTTTTCGTCACGGGGTAGGCGAATTTTGGGGCACCAAATTGGATGCTGCCGGCAATTTGGTTTGGCGTCGTTACTTCGGCGGAACCAGCAATGACCGTTCTTATGCTGTTACGGAAACCATAGACGGAGATCTGGTCTTGGTAGGCGCTTCCGAAAGTAATGACTTTGATATCAGTAGCCCCAAGGGAAGCTACGATGTTTGGGCCGTAAAAGTTGGTCCTACGGGTGACTTTATTTGGGAAAAATCTTTTGGAGGTAGCGGTATTGAGCACGGATACGGAGTCATTGCGGCCCGTGATGGTGGCGTGTACATCGCCGGAGACACCAATAGTGATGATCAGGACGTCGGCCGCGCTATAGGAGTCACCGATGCTTGGCTGCTTAAGTTGGACACCGACGGAAATAAGGAATGGGAAC
>CAZLGZ010000046.1:2380-16987 GCA_964558965.1 uncultured Flavobacteriaceae bacterium | reverse complement strand
CCAGAGATGGCCTGGCTTACCTATTTCAGCTCTACGGGGCGGGATTTCTTTGTATCTTCTTGTGCTTTTCTTTGATGTATCGAAGAGTAAAAAAGAATACGTCCGATGTAGAAAGCCGTAAAATCTATAGGTTTTACTCCCAGCATCATGGAATCTATGTCTTGGTTTCTGGCTTGTCTGTGATCCTGGCCAGTCTGAAGGTAGGAATAGAAATTGGGGCTCCTGGATTCTTTTATGGTCTACTGGGCCCTCTTTGTTATGGCCACGCGAAATGGTACGGAAAGAAATATGAAGTTAATTGGTAAATTATGAAGACTACCCCCTTGAAATACGGCTTTTTATCCCTAATCTTTTTCCCTTTAAGTCTCTTCTCTCAAAGCGTACAGGATGTGCGTTCAGACCAAAGGATCTACGAGATAATCAACGATGTTTCTGCGGAGCGTATTGAAAAAGACATCACCACACTGGCTGGGTTTGGAACCCGGCATACCCTAAGCGATACGGTATCGCAGACACGAGGTATCGGAGCCGCAAGACGTTGGATCAAAGCAGAGTTTGATGCCATTTCAAAAGAGTGTAATGGTTGCTTAGAGGTCTTTTATCAAAAGAACTTTATCAAAGAAGGTACAGGTAGACGAATTACCAAAGATGTTTGGGTGGTCAACGTGGTCGCCATTCAAAGGGGAACCAAGTACCCCGATCGTTACGTGGTGATGAGCGGAGATATCGATTCCCGAGTCAGTGATGCCAACGACTACACCTCAGACTCTCCCGGAGCCAACGACAACGCTACGGGAATGGCGGGTGCCATAGAGGCCGCCAGGGTTCTGTCCAAGTACAAATTCGAAAACAGTATTATCTACACCGGACTCTCTGGTGAGGAACAAGGTTTATTTGGAGGTCAGGGTCTGGCCGAGTACGCCAAGGATAAGGAGTGGAACCTGATCGGGGTGATCAACAACGATATGATTGGCAACATCAAAGGGGTCGACGGGGTAATTAACAACCGGGAATTCCGCATATTTTCGGAGCCTGTACCGCCTACAGAAACAGAAAGACAACGCAGAGCTCGCCGCTTCTACGGAGGAGAAGTCGATGGGATTTCTCGACAATTGGCTCGTTACGTGCACCGGATGACCAAAACCTTTATGCCCGAAATGGACCCCCGTATGGTGTATCGCTTAGATCGTTTTGGACGCGGAGGGCACCACCGTCCCTTTAACGATTTGGGTTTCGCTGGTATCCGGATCATGGAAGCTCACGAAAACTACACCCAGCAGCACCAGGATATACGTGTTGAAGACGGGATTGCCTATGGCGATGTCCTGGAACATGTCGATTTTGACTACGCCAAAAAACTCACAGCGGTCAATGCCATCTGCCTGGCCGGCTTGGCCTGGGCGCCTCCTGCTCCGGAAGAAGTCAGTATTGGTGGAATTGTGGAACCTAGTGCTCGTTTAAAATGGAGTGCTGTCGAGGGGGCCGTTGGATACCGAGTTTATTGGCGAGATACCACCTCCCCAACTTGGGACAATAGCCGTTTTGTAAGCGGAGTAACCTCCGTTGTACTCGAAGGTATTGTTCTGGACAATTACTTTTTCGGAGTTTCTGCCGTGAGCGCTAGCGGGCACGAGAGCCCCGTTGTTTTTCCTAATAAAATTTTCAGATAAAATGCAGTATACCAAAACCCTTTCAAAGACTTTTTTCGTTGCTCTTAGCCTCTGTTTTGCTATGAGCTGTAAACAACAAAACAAAGAGAATATCCAACAAGAGGAGCTCGGTGAATCCCCAAGGCACCATGAGTGGGTGGACTTTAAAAGAGAAGATGGGACGGTGATGAAGGCCTTTGTCGCTTACCCAGAAGTTTCCGAAGCAGCAGATGCAGTAGTGGTCATTCACGAAAACAGAGGTCTCAACGATTGGGCGCGTTCCTTTGCAGACGAACTGGCACAAAAAGGGTACTTGGTTATCGCCCCTGACCTCATTTCGAATACCGTTGAAGGAGTTGAAAAAACCACCGATTTTGCCAATACCGACTTGGCTCGCCAAGCGATTTATGACCTGGACCCCGATGCGGTTACAGCGGACTTGAATGCCGTTTTTGAGTATATCAAAGAAGATCCCGCTTCCACGGGTACGGTTTCTGTGGCTGGATTCTGCTGGGGAGGTTCCAATTCATTTCGATTTGCCACCAATCAGACGGCGCTCAAAAACGCCTTTGTCTTTTACGGAACAGCCCCAACCAATAGCGAAGATTTAGCTCGGATCAACTGTCCCGTTTACGGATTCTACGGTGGAAATGACAACAGAGTAAACAGCACCTTGGAGACGACTCAGGCCCAAATGGATACTCTTGGTCATTTCTTTGAACCTGTCATTTATGAAGAGGCTACTCACGCCTTTATGCGAAAAGGAGCACAGACTGAAGAAGGCCCTGACAAAGTCGCTCACGACAAGGCCTGGGAGCGCCTATTGGCACTTCTAAAAGCCTAGATATTCGTAAAAACCATTATATTAGCTCGCTATGCAGTTGTTATTTCACCCCCCTTCCCGATCAGTTTTTAGTAACAAAAGCTTTGGGATTCTTTTGGTTCTATTTGGGTTACTGTGCTCATCGGTTCATGCACAGGTTTTTACTCGCCAAGATTCCTTGAGGGGCAGCATTACACCAGAACGAGTATGGTGGGATTTGAATTATTACGACCTCTCGGTCGATGTCGATCCCGAGAGCAAATTCATTTCTGGCACCAATATAGTCGGTTTTACGCCTTTAGAAAAAGGGCCAACTCGTATGCAAATCGATCTTCAACCCCCAATGAAGATTACGGCTGTTCGTTGGAAAGGACAAGAAATTGCTTTTGAATCAGAGGGCAATGCGCATTTTATTCTTCTGCCCAAAAAACTTAAAAAAGGAAAGTATAGCGAGATTGAGGTAGACTTTGCCGGAAACCCAAAGGTGGCCGTACGGGCTCCCTGGGACGGCGGTTTTTCCTGGAAACAAGATTCCAATGGCAAACCTTTTGTCGCCACGTCCTGCCAAGGTTTAGGAGCGAGTGTTTGGTGGCCCAACAAAGACCATATGTATGACGAAGTCGACAGTATGGCTATCAGACTTACCGTTCCCAAGGATTTAGTGGGTGTTGCCAACGGACGTCTACTCAAAACAGAAGAACAAAAGGACAAAACGACCTACCATTGGTTTGTCAATAACCCGATCAATAACTACGGGGTCAATGCCAATATTGGGGATTACGTGCGCTTCGGCGAAGTCTTTAAAGGTGAGAAAGGAGCACTTGATTTGGACTATTATGTCCTTAGAGAAAACCTGGACAAGGCAAAAGAGCAGTTCAAACAGGTTCCCATGATGATGGAAGCCTTCGAACATTGGTTCGGCCCCTACCCTTTTTACGAAGACAGTTTTAAGCTTGTAGAGGTTCCTTATCTGGGAATGGAACATCAAAGTTCGGTGACTTATGGCAACAAATACCTCAACGGCTATTTAGGCAATGATTTATCATCCACGGGCTGGGGCTTAAAATTTGATTTCATTATCATCCACGAGGCCGGTCATGAATGGTTTGCCAATAATATCACCTACAAGGATGCTGCCGATATGTGGGTACATGAAGGGTTTACGGCCTACAGCGAAAACCTGTACCTGGATTATCATTTTGGCAAAGAAGCATCAGCAGCTTACGTGATTGGTACTCGTCAGCGAATCCGTAATGATAAGCCCGTAATCGGCCAATACGGAGTCAACAATACCGGTTCAGGAGACATGTATTACAAGGGAGCCAACCTGCTTCACACCTTGCGCCAACTCATTGAGGACGATGACCTTTGGAGGTCTATTCTGAGAGGGTTGAACGAGCAGTTCTACCACCAGACGGTAACCACACAGCAAATTGAAAACTACATCAGCGAGAAAACCGGAAAAGATTTAACCGCCTTTTTTAATCAGTATTTGAGAACGACTAAAATACCTATACTCGAATACCGTTTAAGCAATGGTAAACTCGAATACCGTTACCAGGAAATTGTAGACGGTTTTGACATGCCTATTCGCGCCAAATTGGGCGATCAATGGGAATGGATCTTTCCAACTTCACAGTGGAAGTCCAGTAAATCGACGGCAGAGAACGTCGAGTTTGATAATAATTTTTATATCAAAACACGCGCTTTAAAATAATCTATGAGTTCCTCTTCCAAATTACTGTTGGCCACGGTTATGGTCGTCCTCACAGGAATTCTTCTTGCTAGTGGAAGTAGCTTGATCAGCATCCCATTGTTAGAGGATCCCTATGTTCCTTTAGGGAACGTCATGACCTGGTTTGCCCTGTTCTTTCTGCCCTGGGGTGTTATTCAGTTTTACACGGTTTTTGGCCACCTGAACCGCGTGCAAGAAGTTATCTATGGATTACTCCTGCGCCTTGCCTTGCTTGGAGGAGCAGCCTGGCCATTTATCGGCCGCTACCTCAGCGGAAACTGGGCCAATAACTTTGAGAATATGCCTCAGGAATCGGCCCTTTTCTGGACCTATTCCCGCTATATGGTCATAACCAGTTTAGCCATCTTTGTTCTGGCCTTGATCCAATTTCTTATCCAGCGTTTTGTCCTGAAAAACAAAGAGGAAGAAGAGCCTTTCTATTAGAACTACTCCCCAACGAGAATGATTTGTAAGACAACGGCCTGTACTGGTCCTTGTACCTCGCTTTGATCGTTTTTAAAGGTCCACTTAAGGTCTCGCTTGTCGATTCGCAAAGCATCCGGCAGCTCAAACTCGATGAGGCCTGAAGGACGTCCTTTCACTTCCTCCGGTTTCATGGTAACGGTCGACCCCATATCGACTCCTGCGGCATTCTTAGCGATCATATTTAGCGTAACGGCCTTACTCAAGTTATTTTGCCAAGCCAACATGACCTGGATTTTTTTGACTCCGGTCAGATCGATTTGTTTTAGTTCAAAACTCCCTTCCTCCGTTGGCAAAAGGTACATGGGGTTGCCATCGAATTCCATATAGCTAAAACCTTCGACCGCTTCAAAGTCAGCGACTGGTATCCTTGCGGGCTTTAAAACAAGTTCTGCACTGCTACTCAAAGAAGGTGCCCCTTCAGCCCCTTTGTCGGTATAACTGGCTTTAAGCACGGCATAGGGTTGGCCTGGGTCCAAGGACAATTTTCCTTCTAAGGGCAAGCTGGAGCGTTCTTCTTGTGCTTCTCCAGAAAGGGACTCGATATAGCTCACCATCTGCCGTAGCTCAGCCTGTGATAAATTGGGGTGAGCTGGCATGGCCACTGGTCCCCAGACTCCGGCTCCTCCCTGTTTAATTTTGGCCAACAGATAGTCAGCAGCATTCTCTTGGTCCATGTACTTTTCGGCAACTTTAAGATAGCTTGGGCCTATGGAAGCCTCTTGCACCTTATGGCAGGTTTTACAGTCCAGCTCTTGGGTGAGTTGCTTTCCAAGTTCTTCAACTTTCATCTCCTGGTGCCCTAGGTTCTGCTGCACTTCATCAGGACTTTCAAAATAATCAAGAGATACAAAGGCATCGTTCAAGCCGGAGGCGCTGTCCTCTGCATCGGCGATATTCACCTTGTATCGCAAGGCTTTGCCCGGTAATGCAAACTGACTATTGCCTTCCACTACTTCAATACGGACTTCAGGAAGAGAATTCCCAACAATCACCTCTTGGGTAACACTCACTTGATCCCCAGGCTCATCCGTCACCGTTAGATTTACGGTGTAAACCCCGGCTTTGGTGTAGGTGTGTTCAATGGGCAATGAAATGGCATCTGCGCTTGTTCCGTCCCCAAAGTCCACGTTATAAACTAACGCATCCTCTTCTCGATCAGAAGCACTCGCACGAATTCCCACGGTAAGTGGTGCCAAGCCACTGCTTTGGCTTAAACTGAAATCATCGACCACGGGTGGGCGATTCCCTCCGTAAAAATCAATCACACTCAAAGCAGAATCATCATTCTGAGAGAACCAACCATTACCGTATTCCAAGAAGTACAACTGTCCATTCTCATCCAATTCCATATCAATGAGTCCGTTCACTTTGATCTGTGGAGCAAAGGGTTCCATTTTCTTAAAACTCCCATCCTCAAAAAAGTGAACCGTAAACACCCAGCCCCTCATCCAATCATAAACCAAAAGTTTTCCGTCAAAGTAGTCGGGCAAACTGGTGGAATTTGGATAGACTTTACTATAAAAGACTGGGCCTGCCATGGCGTTCCGTGCTCCATTTTCCAATTGCGGAAAGTCTCCTGAAGCCGCATACGGATAATAAATCATCGCGGGTTGAGCGGCAGGTAAGTCTTGTAGCCCTGTATTGTTTCGGGAAGTGTTTTTAGGTGCGCTGGCGTTATAGGCCTCCCCGCTTTCCCCATTACTGTAGTCATAGGCAACATAGGGCTTGTTGTTTCCGATAAACAAAGGCCAACCAAAATTACCGGCTACCTGAGCCT
Source organism: uncultured Flavobacteriaceae bacterium (assembly GCA_964558965.1). Taxonomy (GTDB): domain Bacteria; phylum Bacteroidota; class Bacteroidia; order Flavobacteriales; family Flavobacteriaceae; genus Aureicoccus. The sequence goes on along the minus strand of CAZLGZ010000046.1, from coordinate 10,517 downwards.
GATTGATTTCGTCATAACCTCGAGGTCCACGAGCAGCGAGATTATCATTGGGCGCGTCCGGACCGACTTCTCCCCAATAGACGAATCCATTCACTGGATCCACCGAAATGCGATAAGGATTGCGGTGCCCCATGGTGTAGATCTCGGGCCTTGCCTTTGGGTTTCCTTGGGCAAAGAGGTTGCCTTTGGGAATAGAATAACTACCGTCCTCCTCTACTCTAATCCGAAGGATCTTTCCTCTCAAATCGTTCGTATTTCCTGAACTGCGTCGAGCATCATAAGGGCTCTTTCCTGGAAGATCATTCAAAGGAGCATAACCGTTGTTGACATAGGGCGCATTGGGTTCATCAAAAGGAGTACTGTTGTCACCGGTAGAGAGGTAGAGTAATCCGTCCGGTCCAAAGGCGATGGATCCACCCGTGTGGCAGCAGACTTCTCGGTCACTTCCTACATCCAGAATGACCTGCTCTGAATCCAGATCAAAGTTCCCTTCCTTGTACTGAAAACGCGAAAGTCGGTTCACGGACTCCGCCCCAGCAGGCGAATAAAAAACATATATCCAGTGGTTCTCTTTGTAATCCGGATCTCGCTGAAGCCCCATTAATCCTTCCTCCACATTGACGTTGGGATTCTCCAGGCTTTTGCTATAAACACTTAGCTTGGCTAGTTCCGTCAGCTCTTTGGTTTCGGGATCATAGCGCATGATCTCTCCACGACGTTGTGCAATGAGCACTTCTCCTCCGGGCAACAAAGCCATTTCAGTAGGCTCAAAAAATTGGCCTTCGTGCAACACTCTTTTGGTAAAACGATCAGCATCTGGAGGAAAAGCAGTACGGCTCTTGCCGTAATCCAATTTTTCATTCTCCCCTATGGCGTATTCCAAACCGCCAGTAAGGTGAGCCAGAAATTCTGGATTGGTATAACTGGATTCCGTATGGCCCAGTGCCGTGTAAAAACTTCGCCCCCCGTCGAATTCCTTGTACCAGCTCATCGGGTGATCCCCCTGCATATTTCCACCCTCATAGGAGCTTTCGTCTACCTTGAGCAAAACAGTATTGTCGGCCTGTACTTCTTTGAAGTTGTACATTTCGTCTTCCTTTTCCCAGCTCGTCGCTTTGAAGTGAGAGGTTGCCCCGAAGCTACTGTTGACCACTTCAAAACGAGCCTTAAACAAGCCCGGCGGATGCGATTCAAAATAAGCTCCAACGAGTCGGCCGTACCACTTCCAATCGTACTCGGTATCGGTGGCGGCATGCACTCCTACAAACCCTCCACCCGCTTGGATATAGCGTTCAAAGGCCGCTTCTTGCTTGGCATCGAGGATATTCCCGGTGGTGTTGAGAAAGACCACTGCTGAGTACTTTTCAAGTTCTTCTTCGGTGAAGCGATCTGCATTCTCCGTGGTATCGAGGCTGTAACCTTTCTCAGCTGCTATCTTTTGCAAGGCGGCAATTCCACTTCCAATGGAATTATGTCGGTACCCCATGGTTTTGGAAAAGACCAAAATTCTTGGCGGTGTATCCCGCTTATTGGAACAGGAAATACCAGTTAACATCAATACAGAAATCAGGAAAATCGGAAGGTGTTTGCGCATATTCATAGCGGGAAGATATTCAATTACTCCCAACTGAAGTATCCCTTGAAAAGCCTTATCTTTAAAGGCTAACGAATCCAACACCTATGAGACAAAAATTCCTCTTTTTTATCGCCTTATTTTGTTGTCTTGGACTGAGTGCTCAATCCTTTGACACCCAATTACTTCAAGACATTAAGCCCCGTAATATTGGACCTGCTGGAATGAGTGGTCGTGTCACTGCCATCGATGTGGTTTTAGACAATCCGGATATCATGTATGTCGGAACCGCTTCCGGAGGCCTGTGGAAATCTACCTCTGGCGGTATCAAATGGGAGCCTGTTTTTGACCACGAGCTTACCGCCTCTATTGGTGCAGTGGCTATTCAACAGTCTAACCCTTCTGTCATTTGGGTCGGAACTGGTGAGGGAAATCCAAGAAACAGCCTGAACGGAGGTTATGGGATTTACAAATCCCTGGATGGCGGTAAAAGCTGGAAGTCCATGGGACTGGAAAAAACAAGACACATTCACCGCGTAGTGATCGATCCGACCAATCCTGATGTTGTTTATGTTGGGGCCATCGGTTCTCCATGGGGAGAGCACAGTGAACGAGGAGTTTACAAGACTACAGATGGTGGAAAGAGCTGGAAAAAAGTACTCTCTGCCAACAACCGTACAGGGGTTGCAGATCTGGTTATGGACCCGAGCAACCCGAATAAACTCTTTGCGGCCCTCTGGGAACACAAGAGAGACCCCTGGTTTTTTAAATCTGGTGGTCCGGGCAGTGGTTTGTACATGACCCATGACGGTGGTGAAAATTGGAAGAAAATCACGGACAAAGAAGGAATGCCTAAGGGTGATCTAGGACGTATAGGAATTGCTATTGCTCCAGGAGAAACCAATGTGGTTTACGCCTTAGTAGAAGCCAAGAAAAATGCCTTGTACAAGTCAACTGACGGCGGATTCAAGTGGTCTAAGATCAACGACAAAAGCGATATCGGGAACCGCCCTTTCTACTATTCAGAAATCTATGTTGACCCCCAAAACGAAAACAGGGTCTACTCCATCTTTACCTATGTCAATGTCTCTGAAGATGGGGGCAAAAACTTCCGACAGCTCATGCCCGCCTATGGGGTGTCTAATGGGGTTCACCCGGATCACCATGCCTGGTGGATCCACCCGGAAAACGGTAAGTTCATGATTGACGGAAACGATGGAGGGATGAACATCACCAAGGATGGTGGAAAAACCTGGCGCTTTATCGGCAACCTGCCTGTGGCGCAGTTCTACCATATTAATGTGGATGAAGAATACCCTTATAATGTCTATGGCGGTATGCAAGACAACGGTTCTTGGAGAGGACCCGCCTATGTGTGGAGAGCCCAAGGGATTCGCAACAGCTACTGGCAAGAAATTGCTTTTGGAGACGGATTTGATGTGGTTCCAGACAAAGACGATTCCCGTTATGGGTATGCGATGAGTCAACAAGGATTTGTCTCGCGTTACGACTGGCAAACCGGAAACAACTACTCGGTCCGTCCTACTCCACCGGATGCCGACACCCAACTCCGTTTTAACTGGAATGCAGGAATCGGACAAGATCCATTCAGCAACAACACGGTTTACTTCGGAAGTCAATTTGTACACAAGAGTACCGATAAAGGATTGACCTGGGAAGTGATCTCTCCCGACCTCACAACCAACGATCCTGAAAAGCTAAAGCAAAGTGAAAGTGGAGGACTCACCATGGATGCCACCGGAGCAGAAAATCACTGTACCATTCTGGTGATTGAACCTTCTCCAGTTGAACGCAATATGCTCTGGGTAGGTACGGATGATGGACGCGTACACATCACCCAAAATGGAGGAGGTAGCTGGAAAGAAGTGACCAAAAATATAAAGGACCTTCCCAAAGGCAGCTGGATTGCTCAGATCAAGGCTTCAGCAACCAAGCAAGGAGAAGCCCTTCTAGTAGCCAATGACTACCGTCGCTATAACTATGCACCCTATGTCTACCGAACCAAAAACTACGGGAAGAGCTGGGAACGCATTGTCGATGAGCAGGATGTAGAAAGCTATACCCTTTCGGTTATCGAAGACCCGGAGAATCCCAACCTGATGTTCCTCGGTACGGATGATGGCTTATACATGTCACTCAACGCAGGCGAAAATTGGACCAAGTGGAATAAAGACTTTCCAACGGTATCCACGAAAGACCTTGTGATTCATCCGAGAGAACAAGATCTTATTATTGGAACTTTTGGTCGAGCTGCTTGGGTGCTAGACGACATTCGGCCTCTACGGGCTTTAGCCGGACGACCAGAGATGCTCCAGGAATCGGTTGCGCTCTTCCCTAGCCCGACCGCTTACCACTCGGCCTACCAACAGGCTACAGGGAGTCGCTTTGGTGGAGATGCGCTTTACAGTGGAACCAATCGCCGAGGAGGGGCGATGATCACGTATTACTTGAAAGATGGAGCGGCTAAATCTGCACCGAAGAAAAAAGACAAGAAGGCGGAAGAGGGTTCCAAGAAAGTGAAAAAAGATTCTCTTTTCTTCACGGTTTATCAAGGAGACAAGCAAATCCGATCCTTTAAAATCAAGACTCCGAAGAAGGCAGGCTTCCACCGTGTTTATTGGGATATGACTGAAAAAGGACCGGATCGTCCTTCCCGTACCGTCCGCAAACGCACACGTGAACCTCGCGGACGTGATGTACTGCCGGGCACCTATACCGTGAAACTGAAATATGGTGATCAGGAAGTGGAGACCCGCGTAGAGGTTGCACTGGATCCCAGAATTCAGCACTCTCTGCCTGGATTGAAAGAGGTCTACGAGAGCGGGAAAGAATTGGATGAGCTTACCCAAACTGTTGCGGATGTTACCCGTATGCTCGCCGAAAGCAAGAAAACTGCTGAAAGCTTGCAAAAACAACTCAGCGCTTTGGACAAAGAAAAGTACAAGGAGCAGATCAAAGAAAGCAAAGAAATCATCAAGGCTATAGATGAACAAATGGCGCTCTATCTCGGAAAAGTCGACAAACGGCAGGGGATTACGCGAAATCCAGAAATGAATGTCGTGCGTCGTCTTGGAACAGCTTCGGGCTATATTGGTTCCAGACAACAAGGTATTACAGAAACCGAGAAGCGTCTGATGAAGTTTGCCAAAGAAGCCGTAAACGAAGCTTTAAACAGTACGCGAAGCTTTTACAACGAAAAATGGCCCGTATACCGCGAATCGATCGAGGCCTTGGACATCAACCCATTTACTAAACTCAAAAAATTCACCTGGTAATTCATGAAAAACCAACTTACACTCTTACTCGCTTTACTTTTTTCCGGATCCGTCTTTTCTCAAGCCATTGGGGGCGCAACCGACCCCCAAGCCGAAGACGGAATTTGGTATATGTACTTTGGAATGAACCGGCTGTCAGACAAGATTAGTCTGCACACGGAAGCCCAATTCCGCTATTACCAAACCGAAGGAAACTTTAATCAAATGCTGCTTCGGACCGGGATTAACTTTCACGTCAAACCGAATGCCATCCTGACCGCAGGTTATGCCTATATCGATACGGATCCCACCTTTATGGAACAGGGGCTGGAAGACGGCTTCTTTAACGGAAACGAAATCCTGGAGCACCGGATATTTGAGCAGCTTATTTTAACCAATAAGGTGGGAGAATTCTTGTTTGAACACCGTTACCGTCTCGAGCAGCGATTTATTGAGAATACCGACTTGAACACCACCGATACCCAACACCGTGCGCGTTACCGTTTACAGGTGACCCTGCCGTTGACCAACACCTTCTTTTTAAATTTCTACGACGAAGTGTTTGTCAATTTGCAGGAACCTCTTTTCGATCAAAACCGCCTTTACGGAGCACTGGGTATTCGCATTACTGAAAATGCCAGTGTGCAATTGGGTTACTTAAAAAATCACTTTAGCGGGGCCAATTTTGATCGTTACCAGGTTGGTTTCTTCTTCAATCCGGATTTCCGCAAGAAGTAAGTTCAGCCCGGCTGGTTCGACTACCTGTCCATTGACAAAACAACCCAAGGATGAGTGTACAAAAAGTCGTTTTTAAAAATGCCTTGGACCAGGATTTATCGGGTCGTCTCGAGCTTCCTGCCGATCGCTACCCACACAGTTTTGCCCTCTTTGCGCATTGCTTCACCTGTAACAAGAACCTGCAGGCCGTCCGGAACATCGGTAAGGCGCTCACGGATAAAGGCTTTGGAGTATTGCGTTTTGATTTCACCGGATTGGGAGAAAGCGAAGGGGATTTTGCTGAAACGAATTTTTCGGGCAATGTCGAAGACCTCCTTGCTGCCGCCCGGTTTCTAGAACAGGAATACAAAGCTCCTCAGTTATTGGTCGGGCATTCGCTGGGAGGAGCAGCGGTTATTTTTGCAGCTGCTCAGTTGCCATCTGTGGAAGCTCTGGCCACTATAGGCGCCCCTTCCCACCCTACTCATGTCAAGCACTTATTTCAATCCAGCTTAGAAGAAATTGAATCCTCAGGGAAGGCAGAGGTCCGATTGGCAGGCAGACCGTTCACCATCAAGAAACAGTTTGTGGAGGATCTCGAAAGACAGAGCCTTGGTGAGGTTGCCAAATCCCTTCGGAAGCCCTTGTTGATTTTACACTCTCCACAAGACGATACCGTTGGTATCAAAAACGCTGAAGAAATTTACGTTGCCGCACATCACCCCAAGAGCTTTGTTTCTCTGGATGGTGCGGATCACTTACTCAACAACAAAAAAGACTCGCTCTACGCCGGACAGGTCATTGGCAGCTGGGCTCAGCGCTACCTGAGCATAGAAGACAGTAAACCGGACTCCCTCAAAACGAAAGAACAGGTGGTGGGTAGCCTGGATGCGGAAGATGGCTTTACTACCGCGATGAAGGTAGGGAACCACTTCTTGACCGCAGATGAACCAGAACACTACGGAGGGAATGATTTTGGCCCTTCTCCCTACGAACTGTTGACCGCTGGCCTTACGGCTTGTACCGTCATGACGCTACAGATGTACGCCAAAAGAAAAGGGTGGCCTTTAGAAAATGTGGAGGTTCACACCTCTTACGGTCGAGACCACGCACAGGATTGTGCTGATTGTGAAAAGGATTCGGCGAAAATCGACACTTTTAAAAAACGCATTATTCTAAGGGGGCCACTCAGTGAAGAACAAAAGTCGAGGCTCCTGGAGATAGCCGATCGCTGTCCGGTCCACAAAACCCTCTTGAGCCCTACTCAGGTACTGTCAGCTTTGGATGAATAAGCAAGAATTTCTTTATCTTCAGGGGAATCAAAACACCAATTGAAAATGAAGAAATTTTTATTCGCAGCCGTGTGTCTGCTGGCAATTTCGGCCTACGGACAAGAAAAAGTGTCCTATGAAGACCGCAATGCACTCTTTCTAAACGCCAGTTTCAACACTATCCAGGGAGACTTTGGAGATATTTTTGATTTCTCCTACGGAATCGGAATTGGATACCGCATCAACCACTCTGAGGGTTTTGATTATGGGTTCCGAGCCGAATACCACACCATTTTAGACAATGAGCCCTTTGAAGGAGAAAGCTTTCTAACCTTTTCGCTAGACGCCTATATTCCAGCCGATATATTTAACAACGTCGATGGAGAAGTCTTTGGCCGTGCAGGGTACACCTTCGCGACAGCTGATAATTCAGATTATGCCGGACTTTATTTAGAAGCGGGATACAACTTCCAACTTTGTGAAAGTTTCAGCCTGGGACCTCGTACTTCCATTGTTTTGGATGATCCCAATCTCTGTACTTTGGGTCTAGGAGGAACATTTTCGTTCTAGAATCTCAACAACCGTTATAGAAAGGAGACCCATTGAGGTCTCCTTTTTCTTTGTGTACTTTTATTCCATGAAATTTCCAGCGCTGGTTCTTATTGATATTCAACAAGGTTTTATCGAAAAAGCCTACTATGGCGGGGAACGCAATAACCCTGAGGCCGAACTCAATGCTGGTAGACTCCTGAAGACCTGGCGACAAATGGGATGGCCTGTGTACCACATTCACCACCATTCCGAAAACCCGCTTTCTCCTCTACACAAATCCAAAGACGGTAAGAAGCCGCATTCCGCTGTGGAGCCCAATCCTGAGGAAACGGTCTACCTCAAAACAGTGCATTCGGGCTTTATTGAAAATCCCCTGGAACAGGATTTAAAAGAGAAAGGGATTCAAAAACTGGTTTTCGCTGGAATTACAGCCAACCATTGTGTTTCTACGAATGTGCGAATGGCAAATAATTTAGGCTTTCACTGTACCCTGGTGAGCGATGCGACTGCGGCTTTTGACCAAGTGGATGCAGAAGGTCTAATCATCGATGCCCCTACTGTACACCGGGTTACTTTGGCCAGCCTTAAGGGAGAGTTTGCCGAATTAAGCACAACAGACGAGATTATAGAAGGAATAAACCGTGGGGAAATTCCTATGGTCAACACATAAAATTTCATTAATTTTCGGTCATGGATATACCCAAAATATTCGGCGCATTCCTCGCCATTATTGGAATTGTTGGCCTCAT
>CAZLGZ010000046.1:0-2280 GCA_964558965.1 uncultured Flavobacteriaceae bacterium | reverse complement strand
CTTTTTCTGCTGTTTGCCGTTCTAGCGACCATTGCTTGTAAAACCGAAGCCCCAGACAACACCGCCCTATTAAATACTGCAAAGGTGAATCCCAATGCATTAAGTAAAGAACTTCTGCTGGCCGTCTTGAGAAATGAAGATACTCAGGATGTACAGCGCTCCATTGATGAACTGGATGCGGAATCCCTACACCTTCAATTGGATACCGATAAGAAAAAAATGGCCTTTTGGATTAACCTCTATAACGCCCATATCATCACAGCGCTGCGTGTGCATCCGGAATACTACGAACCGGCCGTACGCTCTGACTTTTTTAAGAAAAGACTTATTTCGGTCGCAGGGCTTCAATTGAGTTTTGCCGAAGTAGAACACGGCCTCATTCGCAAATCCCAATGGGAATACGGACTGGGGTATTTCAGAACCTGGTTTCCGGAAAAGTTTGAGCGCCAAAACCGGGTAAATCAGGTGGATTACAGAGCTCATTTCGCATTGAATTGTGGAGCCAAGGACTGTCCTCCGGTAGCCGTGTACACCCCAGAAAACCTGGAAACCCAGCTGCAGGAACAGACCCGGGCCTACCTGACCAAAACGACCATTTTTGACAAGGCATCCAACACGGCCAAAGTCACCTCTCTCTTTAGCTGGTTCCGCGGAGATTTTGGTGGAAAGAATGGTATTAGAAAAATTCTAAAAGAACAAAAACTCATTCCTCAAAAAAGTAGGGTTAAACTCAGTTACCGTAACTACGACTGGAGCTTGGACCTCAACAACTACATTTTACCGAATTAAGGGAGGAATAGTTCCATTGCAACCGAAATACTTGTAATTTCAGCTTGCAAAACCTCAATTAAGCAATGAATCCTTCTGCAACGGGATGGGTAACCAAGCTGGGCCAGATTCTGGTTGAGCAAGCCGATCGCTACGAGTCGTATGACCCGCTGTACGAGGAATTGAAGAAAACAGGTTTTGTTTACGGGGTGCATATCTCCCCCCTGCCCTTTATTACTTCTTCCCATCCTTTGACGGAAGATGAAACGGCCAAGGTCAATTTATTAGCAGCACTCTACTACTGCTTTACCCTGGAAAAAGATTCTACCGCTCTCGACGAATTTATTTCTTCTCTGTTTGATTTTTATCTGGAGATGGGGATCGCCAATTTAAAGCAAACCCAAAAGATTCTGGACGGGCACAAGGATGGAGTACAACTCGAGAAATTACTGGATTCCAGAATATACCTGGGCGGAAATGTCTTCAATAAGGCTTTTGGTAACAACCTGACCAATGCCCTGCTCTACATAGATGTTTTGATCTATATGGCCTACCTCCGGGGTGAAGTCTCCGTTCAGGGTCATGCCCAATTACTGGAATATGTCAGTATCAACCTGGCCTACCACGCTCTTTACTCCAAGGATGTAGGAAGCCACGATTTAAAGTTGATCAAGATGCTGTCTTCCTCTCTGAGTTTTATTCAATTGGATATTTTAGAATTGGATGTGAGCTACAAAGAGCTTATTCGGGAAAACTTTTCAGAGTGGGAATTGGAATACCTGTTTGATATGGCCTGTTTGACCGTTTGGGAAGACAAAACCCTGGAAAAACAAGAATCGGCCTTTATTCATGGAATTGGAGCCGAACTACTTAAGTCAGAAACAGAAATCTCACGACGTCTTCAGGAGGTCAATACCTTTTTCGAGGAAAACTATGCCAAAGTACCCTACCTGAAATCGAAAAACCTAGCTTCTAACTTTTTTGAAGGAGTGACTAAGAATGTTCGCCGACTCCTCCAACGGAATTCTAAGCGTCTTAAAAAGGAGCTTCTAGAAAGTAGGGAACTCATCGATTTATTGAGGCAATCCACTCAACGAGAATTGACTGTGGAAGAAAAGAAAAAGGTACAAGAACAATTGCTGGATATTTTTAAAACAATCCCCTCTTTTGCTATCTTTATCCTTCCGGGAGGAGCTGTGTTATTGCCCATTGCCATCAGCCTTATTCCCAAATTACTGCCCTCGGCTTTTGACGAAAACAGATTGGACGATCCGCCGCTCGAAAAAAGCGACTCAGAAGCCTAAAAAGCCACTATAAGAAACCTCTATACTGACTTTTATTTTCGATTAAAGTATTTGTTTTTCAGTAATTTAGAGAACTTTACCAAATGCAAAGCTTAAAAACCTTTACACTCTCTATACTCACGATACCTTCATGCTTTTACTAGCCAGTTAGCTTTAACTGACGCCAAGAATGTGGATTCGAAATGATGTCTTTGTTGTGAGCTATATG
>CAZLGZ010000045.1:5202-16993 GCA_964558965.1 uncultured Flavobacteriaceae bacterium | reverse complement strand
AATTCCGGGTATTTGTCTGTGACCAATTCCTCGCCTCGACTCCAGAGAAAATGCCTGCCCTTACGAAAAATCAGTTGGGCCCGAATCCCGTCCCATTTGTGTTCCACAGACCAGTTCTTGGGATCTTCTTCCTCAAAAAAATCCTCTTCCACCGCATGGGCCAAGAAAAAGGGATAGGGTTTGGACAATTGATCTTCTTCTCGGGGTTCAAGAACCAGTTCTTTGAAGTCAACGGTTTTGGGATCCCAGTTCCCCATCAGTCGGTAGGCCAGTAGGTCTTCTTCTACTCCAGTGGCTTTGGAAAGCGCTCTGGTCATCAGTTTTTGACTCACCCCAATTCTGAATCCACCGGTGATCAGCTTACAAAAAACAAAGCGTTCATAGTAGTCCAGAGTTTTCCAGTTGGTTCTGAGGTAGTCTCTTTTTTCGTCCTCTTCCAAACCCTTGAGTACGATCATTTCTTCCAGAAAATCGGTGAGGCTTTTGGTGGTTGTTTCTGAAGGGTTGGGCAGTACCAAAGCGATGGTTTCGGCTAAATCCCCTACGATGTGGTAGCTCTCTTCGAAGAGCCAGGGATCGATTTGTGCTTCTTCTGCTGCCCATTCCCGCAGCAGGGTGGTGTTTACTGGACGAGGCGGACGTCGGTGCGAGAGTAAAGCGATGGTCCACACCTTGTCTCGGTCAGAAGCTTTGGTGAAGTAATCGGCCAAGGCATTCACCTTGGGATTGACCTTGTTGGTGCGGTCCAGTTCTTTGATGAGGTAGGCAAAATCTTTCACTGGGCTCCTTCGGTTGAGGTGGTTTCGAGACTTTCTCCTTCGTATTGTGTTTCTACCGTGCGGGCATCCCAGCCCTTGCTGTTGAGGTAACGAGCAAAAAGCTCAGAATAGCCATGGGTACAAATAACCTTTTCGGCTCCTGTTGCGGTGATGCTTTCAAGCAGCTGACTCCAATCGCAGTGGTCGCTTAAAACAAATCCTCTGTCAATTGCTCGCCTTCTTCTGGCTCCTCGAAAAGCCATCCAGCCACTGGCGCTGGCAGTTTCGAAAGGACCCCATTTACGAAGCCAGGTACTGCCGTGAGCGCTCGGTGGCGCCAGGACCAAATTCCCCTGGACCGCTTCTTTTGCCGTCTCCGCTGTAATTCGCTCGGTGGGGGGTAATTGAACCATAGGCCGGAGTACCTCATTCATGTTTTCGATGGCCCCGTGGGTGTAGATCGTACCGATTTCGGTATTGAGTAAGTGGAGCAGTCGTTGGGCCTTACCGAGGGAGTAACCAAATAACACGGAGGTCTTGCCTTCGTCTTTATTTTCGGACCACCAGCGGTTGATATCGGTCATCACTTCCTCCTGGGGGCGCCAACGAAAAACCGGTAAGCCAAAGGTGCACTCGGTGATAAAGGTGTGGCACTTCACCACTTCGTAGGGAGTGCAGAGTCCATCGTTTTCGGTTTTATAATCCCCGGAAAAGACCCAGACTTCGCCCTGGTATTCTACTCGGATTTGGGAAGAGCCGACAATATGTCCAGCCGGAAAGAATTGAAAACGCACTCCGCGAATAAGCAGACTTTCGCCCCATTCGACCCCCTGAACCTGGATGTCCCCGAGCCGGTGGCGAATGATGGGAAGGTTGCGGTGGTGGGTGATGTACTGCCCGTGCCCCCATCGACTGTGGTCGCTGTGACCATGGGTAATCAGGGCTTTGGCGACGGGTTTCCAAGGGTCGAGGTAAACATCCGCCGCTGCGCAATAAATCCCTTTTTCGGTAAATGCGAGCAGTGGTTCTTTCATAGCCTGCTGAAATTACGAATTCTTCTGCGTGCAAAGGCAGGTCATTGCTCAATTCCTGCTATATTTGCAACCAAATTTTCGATCACATGCCGATTTTAGATTTATACGAGCACGGAGAACAAAAACGCAACCTGGCGCACTTCGCTACTTTGGCCAGTTTGGCTGCAGTGGATGGCGAAATCAGCGAGAGCGAAAAAGAAATTTTAGACCGTTTTGCTTTTAAATTGAACATCAGCGAGGAGGACTACGCCGAAGTGATGAAAAAGGAGAACAAATACCCTATCGAAACTCCTCATGATTCAGAGAAGAGATTGAAGCGCTTGTTCGACTTTTTCCGTATGGCCTTCGCTGATCACAAAATCGATGAGGATCAAAAGTCCCTGATTGCGCGTTACGCGATTGGATTGGGATACTCTACTGAAGACGCTGCAAAACTTATCGAGCGTGCCTTCGAAATCTTCTGCGGCAAGATCAGCTTCGAAGATTTCAACTACCTGGTAAATAAAGACTAAGGCTTATTTGAATTCGACGGCCTCGTGTTTGGCCATGAAGGATTCAGCTGTTTCCACCATTTTTCTGCTGCCACAGAAGAAGGGCACTCTCTGGTGTAATTCTGTGGGTTGAATATCCAGGATACGCTGGTAGCCGTTACTGGCTTTGCCATTGGCTTGTTCGGCTAAGAAGGCCATTGGGTTGCACTCATAGAGCAAACGCAATTTTCCGTTACTGGCTTTGCTGCTTTTGGGGTACATATAAATTCCCCCTTTGATCATATTGCGGTGGAAATCCGAAACCAAGGATCCGATGTATCGGGAAGTGTAGGGACGATCTCCGTCTTCTTCCTGGCAGTACTTGATGTAGTCCTTGACGCCTTGTGGAAAGTGAATGTAGTTTCCTTCATTGACGGAGTAAATTTTACCGTCTTCTGGGAATTGCATATCGGGATTCGACAGGTAAAATGTTCCTATAGCGGGGTTCAGGGTAAAACCGTTCACCCCGTGACCGGTGGTGTAGACCAGCATGGTCGACGTACCGTAGACTACGTAACCAGCTGCTACCTGGTTTCGACCGGGCTGGAGGAAGTCTTCCAGGGTCACAGGACTGCCGATTGGAGTCACCCGGCGGTACACCGAGAAAATGGTCCCCACCGATACATTGACGTCGATATTGGAAGATCCATCCAGGGGATCAATGAGCACGACGTACTTGTTTTGATGGAGTTCGTCATGGGAGTTTACTTCGATAAAGGAATCCTCTTCTTCAGAAGCAATTCCACAAACAATCTCTCTGTTTTTCAGGGTTTGGATGAACTTTTCATTGGCCAGTACATCCAGTTTTTGCTGGTCTTCTCCTTGAACGTTCTGATCACCGGCGTCTCCCAAGATGTCGACCAATCCCGCTTTATTGACTTCGTGATTAACCACTTTGGCTGCGAGACGGATAGCGTGAATGAGTTTGGAAAGTTCGCCCGTGGAGTAGGCAAATGAGGATTGGTTCTCAATGATGAATTCTCCGAGCGTCTTGTTGATTTTTCCCATGAAATAGTGAGGTAGAGGTTGTTTTTTTCCAGTACAAATATCGATGAAAATGTGATACGATAACGTTTTCGTAAAAGAAAGCTCGGAAGGGCTTTCTTTGATTTGTAACTTTGTGTTTTATATATAACAAACGCCATGAAAACAGCTTTCCGTATACGACTTGCCGAAGAATCGGATATGTCTGCCGTATTGGAAATGATACAGGAATTGGCCGACTTCGAGAACGAACCGGAGCAGGTCGAGATCAGCGTAGAGGATTTAAAGCGCGATGGTTTTGGGGCTCAACCGGCTTTTCGCTGTTTTGTTGCCGAGAAGGAAGACGGAGATTTGGTCGGAATGGCTTTGGTCTACCCGCGATACAGCACCTGGAAAGGAATTGTGCTGCATTTGGAGGATCTTTTGGTTAAACAGGCCTACAGAGGGCAAGGGGCCGGAGCACAATTACTGGATGAGGTGGTTCGTTATGGGCAGGAGCAAGGCGTCCTGCGTGTATCCTGGGAAGTCCTGGATTGGAATGAAAAAGCCATCGAGTTTTACCGAAGTCGCGGCGCCCGGGTAATGGAGGATTGGCATGTCGTTCAATTGGACGGAACGGCCTTACAGGATTATTTTAAGAACAGATGAAGGTATTTAAGTTTGGAGGAGCATCCGTAAAGGATGCAGATGGAGTGAAGAACCTCTGCCGTGTTTTACAACAAACGGGGCATTCGGATGTGTTTTTGGTGGTCTCGGCCATGGGCAAGACAACCAATGCCATGGAGGAAGTGGTGGAAGCTTACTTTAAGGAGGGGAAAGATTTTTCTGAATCCCTTGATCCGGTGGAATCCTTTCACTTCAGCCTGGCTCAGGAACTCTTTGAGGAGGGGGATCCGGTTTTTACTCGGTTGCAAGTCCTTTTTGAAGAAGTGCGTGGGTTTTTAAAATGGATTCGCTCTCCCAAATACGCCTTTGTCTACGATCAGGTAGTGGGCTATGGGGAACTATTGTCCACTACGGTTGTCAGTCACTATTTACTGTCGCAAGGCTTAGAAAATGAGTGGATCGACGTGCGCCAATACATCAAAACAGACCGAAATTACCGGGATGCCGGAGTCGACTGGGACCAGACCCAAGAGCGCATTAGAAAAGGAATAAAATCCGGACCACTCTACATTACCCAAGGATTCTTAGGGAGTGACGAAAACAACTTCACAACCACATTGGGTCGGGAAGGGTCGGATTATACCGCTGCGATATTGGGTTATTGCCTGGATGCTGAGTCCGTCACTATTTGGAAAGATGTTTCCGGTGTACTCAATGCTGATCCCCGTTATTTTGAAGAAACCACTTTGTTGGAGCAAGTTTCTTATCGTGAGGCCATTGAGTTGGCTTTTTACGGAGCTTCCGTGATCCACCCCAAAACCCTGCAGCCCCTACAGCGCAAAGAGATTCCCTTGTACGTTCGCTCCTTTATTCAGCCCAAAGAAAAGGGAACGGAAGTCGGTCGGGGGAAAAAGATCAAGCCGGAGATCCCTTGTTTTATTGTGAAAAAGAAGCAGGTATTGCTGCAGTTATCGACCCTGGATTTTTCTTTTATGGCGGAGCATCACTTGAGTAATCTTTTTGATTTACTTCATCAGTACCGCCTGAAGACGGATTTGATCCAAAATTCGGCCATTAGTTTTTCGGTTTGCCTGGACAATCGTTTCGGAGGACTGGAGGCTTTGCTCAAAGATTTGGAGCAGCAATTCAAGGTGAACTGCTACCGTGATGTCGATCTCTATACCATCCGTCATTTTACCGAAGAGGCGGTCGAAAAAACCCGAAAAGACAAGGAAGTTGTGCTGGAACAGCGCAATGGAGAAACGGTGCAGTTGGTTACCCGCTAATTGCTATCTTTAGCCGTAGGATTTATCTCCACTATGGGATTAGTAACAGCGAAGGAAGTAGCCCAGGCTATCCGTCTGGATCGCTACGGGGTCCTCGGAACATTTGTGGGTTGGTTATTGATGAGAGCGACTCGCATCAGTACCATGAACCGTTTTTACGACAAGCACCAGCACTTGTCGGCACCGGAATTTCTGGATGCTATTTTGGAGCATTACGAGATTCAGTTTGATATTCCTGAGGCTGACCTGAAGCGCATCCCCAAACAAGGACCTTTCATCACCATTTCCAATCACCCTTTAGGAGGTATTGATGGTGTACTGTTGCTGAAGTTGTTGTTGAGTCAGCACTCGGATTACAAGATTATTGCCAACTTTTTGCTTCATCGAATTGCTCCTTTGAAGCCCTACATCATGCCTGTGAATCCCTTTGAGAATCACAAGGATGTGCAGAGCAGTATTTTGGGATTTAAGAACGCCCTCAAACACTTAAAAGAAGGTCATCCTTTGGGTGTTTTTCCTGCGGGAGAAGTATCGACTTACCGAGAAGGAAAACTCCTGGTAGACAAACCTTGGGAAGAGGCAGCTCTAAAATTGATTCGCAAGGCTGAGGTACCAGTAGTGCCGATCTATTTTCACGCCCGCAACAGCCGACTTTTTTACCAGCTCTCCAAGATTAATGATGTCTTTAGAACGGCAAAGCTGCCTTCTGAATTGACCTCGCAACGAAGAAGACCGATTACGGTGCGAATTGGGCAACCGATTTCTGTGGCGACGCAACAAGAAGCAGACTCTCTGGAAGATTATTCGGATCTGCTCCGAAAGAAGACCTACCTCTTGGCCAACGTATATGAGAAATCTCCCTTTTTACAGAAGGTTAGAGGGGAACTCAAAATTCCGAAATCCCCTCGCAAGGTAGCCAGTGCCGTCCGAAAAGAGGTCCTGATCGGAGAAATTGAAAAACTCCGGGAAAAGGAACTTCGCTTGCTACAGAGCAAGAACTATGAAGTGTTTTTAGCCCAGGAAAACGATATGCCCTTCTTGTTGCAGGAGATTGGGCGTCAGCGTGAATTGACCTTCCGCGAAATCGGGGAGGGGACCAACAAACCGATTGACCTCGATAAATTCGACGCCTACTACCACCATATGTTCTTGTGGGACAGTGCTGCCGAATGTGTGGTAGGAGCCTACCGTATGGGCTTGGGCTCACAGATATTCGAAAAGTACGGGATTGATGGTTTTTACCTACAGGATCTTTTCCGCTTTGAACCGGAATTGTACGATATGATGAGCCAGTCGATCGAGATGGGCCGGGCCTATATCGTTAGCTCCTACCAGCAAAAACCCATGCCGCTCTTTTTGTTGTGGAAAGGAATTGTACATACCACCCTCCGCTACCCGGAACACAAATACCTAATCGGTGGGGTGAGTATCAGTAATCAGTTTTCGAACTTCTCGAAATCCCTGATGATTGAATTCATGAAATCGAACTACTGGGATCCATATGTGGCCCAATACATTCGACCAAAAAAGGAATTCAAGGTGCAGCTCAAAGATGCCGACAAAGAATTCATTTTTGATGAAACCCAAGCCGACCTCAATAAGTTTGATAAGCTCATTGATGAAGTGGAACCGGGGAGTTTGCGTTTGCCGGTCTTAATTAAAAAGTACATCAAGCAAAACGCCAAGGTGGTCGCTTTCAATGTCGATCCCCTCTTCAATCATGCCGTGGATGGATTGATGTACATTCGGATTGCTGACCTCCCAGAAAGTACGGTAAAACCGGTCATGGAGGAGTTTCAGGCCGAGTTGGAAAGAAAGCTTCAGGATTCCAACGGAGGGGCTCAAACGGCAAAGGCAGCGGACAACGCTGCATCCGCTACCTCTTAGCAAGTCTTAAAATGCGCGAGCGACCAGCTCAGCCGCGTACTCTCGAATTTCGTTGCGTGTTTTCTCGAAGGCCGCGTGTATTTCTTCTTCCGTCCCGTCTAATTTGGAAGGGTCCGAAAAGTTGTGGTGCAGACGTTCGGCTGCCGGAGCTGGAATAAAAGGGCAGTTTTCGTTGGCGTGATCGCAAACCGTAATGATGTAGTCCCAGGCAATTCCTTGGTATTCGTCTACGTGGTTGGAGGTATGCCCCGAAATATCGATGTTGTCTTCTTTCATGATGGCCACCGCCCGTTTATTAAGGCCATGGGTTTCGATTCCTGCGCTGTAAATGCTCGCTTTTCCTTCGAGCATTTGGGCGAGGTAGCCGTGCATCATCTGACTACGGCAGGAGTTCCCTGTACAAAGAACCAAGATGTTTTTCATGTGTTGGATTTTAAGTGGGTATTGAGTTTGTAGGCTTGTTGAGTCCTACGGTTGTACTTCTTTTTTCCATTAGGAGGTTGTCGTGCCAGTGGCCATCGCGATAAGCGACCCGCTGGCGGATTCCGATTTTACGGAAACCCATTTTCAGGTGGAGTTGAACACTGGCTTCGTTTTGAGGAAAGATCGCTGAATGCAGGGTCCAAATACCCGCCTCTTCACTTTCTTCAATCAGTTTAGTCATAAGAGCCCTACCCCATCCCTGACCCTGTGCGTCGGGATGCATGTAGATGGTTACCTCTGCAACCCCGCGGTAGGCATAGCGTGGCGAGACCTTACTCAGGGCCGTCCAGCCGACCACGCCTTGCTCGGTTTCGAGTACCAGGCGTCCGGTTTGCAGAAACTTGGCATCCCATTTTTCGTAGGAAGGCACCTCGGTTTCGAAGCTGGCGATTCCAGTGTCGAGGCCTTTTTGGTAAATGTCCTGTACTCTGGTCCAATCTGCGTTATGCATCTTCCGAATCTGCATGGGTCTTTAGGGCTTTAGCAACAGCCGCTCCCGGGTTGACAGGCTCCCTGAGTCGCTGCTGCAGGTTCGGGCACTCCACAGGCATCTTTGGCTTTGCAGTCCGTGATGTCGGGTTTGAGCTGAATCAACAGTTCATTTTCGTTGAAGTAGGCGGCCTGAACGGGAAGTTGAGCGGTATGAAAGGCATCGATACCGTATTCAAATTTAACCACCGCATCCAATTGCATAGGACGTACTCCGTGGACGCGATTCAGGATGCTTTGGGCTTTATAGGCCGACATGGGTTTGTCTTTTCCGGCTTCGGCTTCACTTTCCCAAAGCTGAATGACGGTCTCGGACCATTGATCGGCACGTCCACCACAGTCGACGGCGTCAATTTGTACGTTTTTGACTTCGGTGATGTGGTAGTGGTTGCCCACTCGCTTACCCGGTGTGTATTCGAAGTGGAGAGATTTACCGCTGTGCTCTTTGAGCAGGTCTAAGAATTCGGATGTTTTCATATTAGCAACAGTTTTGTGCGATTTGATCAAAGAACTTCTGGAAGGAGCTTTTTAATTCTTCCCAGCGCTCTCTGTTGATACAATAGCACAGGTTTTTTCCTTCAAAATTGCCATGAAGGAGTCCAATTTTTTTGATTTCATTCAGGTGTTGAGAAATGGTCGGTTGTGAAAGGCCGATCACATCTACCAAATCATTGCAGATACAGGCCTCTTGTTGGCTGATGTACTCCAGTATGGCTACCCGGGCAGGATGAGCCAGTACTTTGGCTGCTACGGCCAATTCGTTGTGCTTGGTACTGAAGAGTTCTGACTTGGTTGTACCCATTGTTAGATTATTATATTGCAATATTACGATAAAGCAAGTAAATAAAAAAGCTGATCCGAAAATCAGCTCTTTATTTTTAGAACCAAGGTTTGTGTCCAACCTGGTAAGTATTGTAAAATTCTTCGTCTGATTTGGTCAGGTAGATGATTCCTTCAATCAGGCCGATGACACCGGGGATCCAGAGAATAAAGGCTCCGATAACCACGCAGGTCAGGACATACGAAATCAAAGAGGCGCCGAGTAAAATAAAGCCCTCTTTATTGTAGCCCAGGATAAATTTGTGGACCCCGAGGGACCCCAGTAAGATCGCGAGAACACCGGCAAGAACTTTCTTGTTTTCTCCTCCGGCTTGTTTCAGTCCATCACTGAATTCATTTGCGGTCTTTTTTGCTTCTTCAGCAAAGTTGCTTTCTTCTGACATATTCTAGGTTTAATGATTGATTACTCTTCTTTAAAGACTTCGTCTTTGGGTTCCCAAAGCTCAATTTTGTTCCCGTCCGGATCCAAAATCCAACCAAATTTACCGTAGTCGTATTCTTCGGTTTTTTCCATTACGGTAACGCCTTCTTCTTTTAGGGCGGCCAATAGTTCGTCCAGGTTTTCGACCCGAAAGTTCATCATAAAGGAGCTTTTGCTCGGCTCAAAATAATCGGTATCGTCCTTCATAGGGCTCCACTGGGTCATCCCGTCTTTGCCTTCGGCGTCTTTCCACCAAAAGGACCAGCCGTAATTGTCTGTGGGGATGCCAAGACGCTCTTTATACCACTGCTTTAAATGATCCGGTTGGGAGGTTTTGAAGAAAAAACCTCCGAGGCCTGTTACGCGTTTTTTCATTTTTTACGGCTTTTTTCATAGAGGGCAATCCACTGCTTGGCATCCATTTTTTGAGCCAATTCGCCAATGAGGTCCATAGGGATCTGGTCTATTTTTTTGAAGCGGATACAGCTTTTTCCCATATCCAGTTTATGGGGAACGCGAGACTTGTATTCCTCCTGAAACCACTTCAGCAGGTCTTCCTGTGCATATACCCCCATGTGGTACAAGGCGATGTAATTTTTTTGAGAGGCCAGGTTGATAAAAGGCAAGGGCAATTTCGGATCGCAATGGTAGCCGTCGGGATACACTTCATGAGGCACCACATAGCCAATCATGCCGTAACTAAGGCATTCCTTAAAATCGGAAGACAGGTTTTTTTGAAGGACTTCCCGGATGCGCGAAATGGCTTCGCGTCGATCTTCTGGGAGTTTTTCGATGTACTGGTCTACGGTATCGGCCTGGATACGCATATGGCTGAGTTCATTAATTGGGGGTCCTCTAAAGGTATAAAAAATGTTCTTTGATCTTGTCGACGATGGTTTGGGCCAGTTTCTGATGGCTTTCGAGGGTCCATCCGGCGACATGAGGACTGATCAATACATTGGGGGCCGAAAGCAAATAGGCAAGGGCTTCCGGTTTTTGACTGGCATCGAACAGATTCTCAAAAGAGGCTTTTTCGTATTCGAGCACATCCAGTCCCGCACCCAAAACCTGACCGGACTTTAAGGCTTCCACTAAATCAGCAGAGACTACAGCACTTCCACGAGCGGTGTTGATCAGCCAAATGGGATGTTGAAAGGCATTTAAAAAATTGCGATTAACCATGCCTCGGGTAAGTGCCGTTTGCGGGGTGTGCAGGCTGAGAATATGGGCTTTTTGCTGGAGTTCCTCCAAACTGACCTGGCGGGCGTTTTCGTCTCCGAGATCGGGGAGTAAGTCGTAGCAGAGGACCTCGCAATCAAAACCCTTTAGCTTACGAGCAAAGGCCTTTCCCATATTACCATAGCCAATGATGCCCACTGTTTTGCCTTCTATTTCGGTGCCTCGGTGCTCTTCCCGGAGCCAGTGGCCATCGACCACAGATTCGTGCGCAACCCGTAGCTTGTTCATGAGAGAGAGCAGCATGCCCATGGCGTGCTCTCCAACCGCATTGCGGTTTCCTTCCGGTGCGGAAGCCAAAAAGATTCCCTTGGATTCGGCGTAGGGGATATTGATGTTTTCCATTCCCGCACCGACCCGTCCGATAAAACGAAGGGAGGTCGCGTGGTCCAGAAATTCTCGATCGATGGGGGTACGACTGCGGATAATGAGCCCTTGGTACTGCCCGATTTTTTGAAGAATCTCTTCGCGGGTACTCGTGTAGTCCTCGGTATTGGTGTACCCCAAAGCCGCTAAGCCCTGAAGGAGAATAGGGTGGTTGCTGTCCAGGTGGAGTACGTTCATGTCTGAATTCTTAGATGCCCAGTATCCATCGGGCAATCGTAAAATAGATCAAGATCCCGAAGATGTCGTTACTGGTGGTTATAAAGGGCCCGGTGGCAATGGCCGGGTCGATTCCGCGTCGATTTAAAAATAAGGGAGTGAAGGTGCCGACCAAACCGGCAACAATAATGACCACGACCAGGGAAATCGAGATGGCTAAGGCTGTTTCAAAACTTCCCTTCCAAAACCAGGTAAACAAGAGGAGGATCACGGCGAGGATGAGGCCATTGAACAAGGCCAAAAGCATTTCTTTCCAGAGGCGATCACTGATGCTGCCCTTGAGGTCATCGTTGGCCAGACCCTGAACAACAATCGCACTGGATTGTACCCCAACATTACCGGCCATGGCCGCAATTAGAGGTGAAAAGTAGAAGAGGACGGCATGTTTGGCGATCATTTCTTCAAAGCCTCCCATGATGGCCGCAGCACCCAATCCGCCAATAAGGCCTAAAATGAGCCAGGGCAAACGAGCTCTTGTCAATTCCCAGATGCTGTCATCGGCTTCTACGTCTTGCGAGATACCCGCAGCCATTTGGTAATCCTTGTCGGCTTCTTCCCGAATAACATCGACGATATCATCAATGGTAATGCGTCCCACCAGTCGGCCAATTTCGTCCACGACCGGAATGGCTTC
>CAZLGZ010000045.1:0-5102 GCA_964558965.1 uncultured Flavobacteriaceae bacterium | reverse complement strand
CCCCCAGCGGAATCCTCGTCATACCGAAGGAGTTCAACAATGTCTTTGACATGTTCCTTGTCTTCGATATTGGAGATTACGCCCTGGACTTGGTCAGCGGGAAGCTCACCGAGAATATCGGCGGCATCATCCGAGTCGAGCTCCGCGATTTCTTCGGCAATTTCTTTTGGCGTAAGCTGATTTAGAATGGCCTCCCGAACATCTTCGTCCAGCTCGGTAAGAACATCGGAGGTCTTTTCGCTGTCGAGCAGCTTGATGAGGTAGGTGGCCTGTTCGGTATCGAGTTCGTTGGTGATCTCTGCGATATCCGCATAGTGGTATTCCTGCATGCTTTCCTGCAGGTCCGAATCCTTCCCAGCTTCAATAAGGAGCTGGATCTGATCGAGAAGCTCGTCTGTTAGCTTAAACGGTGTCATTTTCTATGCGGCTGCTGAGTTGGATGAACTCCTCAACGGAGAGCTGTTCCGGTCGCCGATCAAAGATACTATCTTCTTTCAGACCCGGGCTCAAGGCATAGGATTTTAAGCTGTTTCGCAGGGTTTTTCTGCGTTGATTAAAAGCGCGCTTGACCACGCCAAAGAAGAGGGAGGCCGAACAAGGAAGTTCTTGCTGCTCTTTTCGCACCAAGCGAATTACCCCGGATTGCACTTTAGGAGGGGGGTCGAACACTTGAGGATGCACGGTAAAAAGGTATTCGGTCTCGTAAAAGGCCTGCACCAAAACCGAAAGAATCCCGTAGGCCTTACTGCCCGGTTTTTCACAGATGCGTTTGGCCACTTCTTTTTGGAACATACCCGAAAATTCCGGAATCTGATGACGATAGTCCAAAAGGCGAAAGACGATTTGGGTCGAAATATTGTAGGGGAAATTACCGGTAATCCCAAAGGGCTCTTCCCCGAAGTGCTTCTCTAGGGGGGTCTTGAGAAAGTCGGCTTCAACCACCGTTAAAGGCGCCTTTTTAGAAAGGTCCTGAATAGCTTGGGCCTCGTAATTTTCGCGGAGGTAAGCGATGGATTCGGTATCGACATCCATGGCCCACAACTGCAAGGGACGCTCCAAGAGATGCTTGGTCAAAACGCCGGTCCCTGGTCCGATTTCCAGAACCTTGTCGTAGCCCTCCAGAGAAAGGGTTTCGGCTATTTTAAATGCAATATTCTCGTCTTTGAGGAAGTGTTGACCCAGGTGTTTTTTGGGTTGTACATCTCCGGAGGGACGGGGGCGCCTTTCTTTTTTCATGAATCAGGCTTCTTGTTCGCTGATCACTTCCAATTCTGTTCGGAAGGCTACGAATTTATTGGCAAAACGCGACATTCCGTCGGCTCGCATGCTGTCGGCATCTTCTGCGTAATAGCGTTCCAAAGTGGCTTGATCCTGACAGCTGTACTGTACAGAATAGGTGAGTCCACCCATTTCCTCTTCGACTAAAACCCGACTCATTTTGGCTTTGGTAAATTTTCCTGTACCCAGCATATCGGGGATGTGGGTGTCGCGCATCCAACTGAGCCAAGAGTCGTGGACGGATTCGTCTATATTGATGGTAACGTTGTAAATCAGCATGTTCATTGAATTTGATCTCCCCTTAATTTGCGGAAACGTTTACGGGCCAAAGGAAAGAAATAGCTGTCCTGGTGATCGTAAATCAGGGTTTCGTAGGACTCCATTGCTTTTTCAGTCTGCTGGAGTTTAGTCTCGTAGAGTAGGCCTCTCTCGTAGAGGGTGTCATCGGTCCAGATACCGTAAGGATAGAATTCCAAGAGGCGTTGATAGTTCCACAGGGCTTCTTCGTACTTGCTGTCTTTTTGTAGCAATTGCGCTTGCAGAAACAAGGCGTCATCCTCGATCTGAGAGCCTTTGTGGTTGTCTAGCAGGTCCTGTAACTCGGCAATGGCCTCTGTTCTTTTTTCTTGGTAGGAAAGCAGATCCGCTCGAGCATATTTCTTCAGTGCGACCTGGGTAGAATCCCCCCAGTTGTTGTCTGAAATTGTTAGGCTCAATTGCATGGCATCGTTCGCGATAAGTTGAGTACTCGAGTTTCGGAGGACTTTGAGTTGGGTTAAAGCCCAGTCAAAATCACCCTTGAAAAAACTGGTTCGCGCAACCTGGAATCGTGCCTTTTGGGCAAGGACATCGTTTTTGAGCTCTTGTTGAATTTGCGAAAAGTAGACCAGGGCTTGGTTGAATTTTTGATCGTAGACCAATACGTCTCCCAAAAGCATTTTGAGTTGTGCTTTTGAACGGGGACTGAGCTTGCCATCAAGAAGTTCCTTGAGTTGTTGGCTGCTTTCTTTCGCCTTGTTCTGTTGGAACGTCAAAAAACGGTAGTAGGCTAAATACAGCCCCATGGTCTGGTCCCGAGGCGGATAAATCGCGAGTAGTTCGCGGTACTGTTTTTCTATTTTGTCGTAGCCATTGGGTCCCGTTTCTGCCCTTTCTAAATTCAAGAGACTCAAGGAAGCCCTGAGTTTGTATTGTGGCTGTTGGGTCGTCTCTTCAATAAAGGTATAGCAGGCCTTAGCAGTCTTGCGATCTCCTTCTTTATCGGCCAGATCCCCCAGGCCAAACAGGCGGTCCATCTGCCCGTCCTGCCGGCGTTTTAGCAGGGCTTTTTCCTGAGCAAAGGCCAGCTTGAACTGACCTTGGCGAACGAAGAGTCCACTGAGCAGTTCATTCCAAATGAGATTGGGTCTTTTTTGAGCGCGCAACAAAAGACTCTTTCGGAAAAGAATATTGTTGGGGGCATCGGCTCGATCTTCCAAAAAATCATCGATACTTCTCATGGCTCTGGAAGAAGTGGTTTTGCCTTGTTCGATGAGATCCAGATAAGCCTCGAACATTTTTTGAATGTCACCCTTTTCGCCATACACACGAGCCAGTTGAATCCCGTAATTGAGTTGGGGCTTGAGTTCCAGGGCCTTGTTGAAAGCCGCGATGGCCTCGTCCAGAAGAGCATAGCGCTGAAAGCGGTACCCAATGCTGTATCCCATATTGGGATTGAGTTCAATGGCGTCAATGGCCTTTTGGTACATGGGCGGAGCCTTTTCAGGTTGTCCGGCCAGAACATAGGTGTAACCCAACTCGATATAAAAGGTCGGAAAGGTAGTTTTGGACTCCATCTTTTTCAGCAAAAACTGCTCGGCTTCCGCATAGCGCTCCAATTGCTGGTAACACTTGACCGTGGCCTCCGCATATTCCATGCGGTAAGGATTTTTTTCACTGAGTTTAATAAAATAGACGAGGGCCTTTTCGTACTCTCCGTCTTCCAGGTACCGTTTGGCCAGGAGTTCCTGCTGACCCCAGAGCGTAGAGCTGCAAGAGAACGCCATGGTAAAAAGCAAGACCATTACCCATTGGGCTGTCCTTCGCTTTTTAAATGACCCTGTCTTTAGCATAGGTGTAAATTACGATGACTCACTTGAATATGCCGTTAACTTCCTGCTAAAAGCCGAAATCTCCGATAGCTATCCGCCTTAATCGATTTTGGAGAATCCGCAGTAAGAATGCAATACCTCGGGTAATTCGATACCGTCTTCTTTTTGGAAGTTTTCAAGCAAAGCGGCGACAACACGAGGCAAGGCCAATGAACTTCCGTTCAAGGTGTGAGCCAACTGTTTTTTGCCATCTGCTGACTTATAACGCAGTTTTAGGCGGTTGGATTGGAAATCCTCAAAATTAGAAACGGAGGAGATTTCTAACCAGCGCTCTTGTGCCGTTGAATACACCTCAAAATCGTAAGTGAGGGCAGAGGTAAAGCCCAAGTCTCCCCCGCAGAGTCGAAGAATGCGGTAAGGCAATTGCAGTTCTTCCAAGAGTCCCTTTACGTGCTCCACCATGCCGTCTAAGGCGGCATAAGAATCTTCTGTTCGCTCTACGCGAACCAGCTCAACCTTGTCAAACTGATGGAGGCGGTTCAATCCGCGGACGTGCGCTCCATAACTTCCAGCCTCTCGACGAAAGCAAGGGGTGTAGCCGGTGTAGGCGATAGGCAATTCGCTTTCTTGCAATAGTTCCCCTCTTAGAATATTGGTGATGGGAACTTCCGCTGTCGGGATCAAGTACAAATCGTCCGCAGTCACATGGTACATTTGACCTTCTTTGTCCGGAAGTTGTCCGGTACCCAAGCCTGAGGCCTCGTTAACCAGGTGAGGGGGTTGGATTTCGGTATATCCGGCAGCGGTGTTGCGGTCCAGAAAATAATTGATCAGTCCGCGCTGAAGACGGGCTCCCTTGCCCTTGTATACCGGGAATCCTGCCCCGGTTACCTTTACACCGAGTTCAAAATCGATGAGGTCGTATTTCTTGGCTAGTTCCCAATGGGGTAAGGCTTCTCCGTGTAGTTCAGGAACTTCTCCTTTTTGAAAAACTTCCTCGTTGTCTTCCTCGGAATTTCCGGCGGGAACACTACTGTGCGGTGCGTTAGGCAGCTGGTATAGTTCCTCCTGCAATTGGCTTTCTGCCGTCTGCAGCTGTTCGCCCAATTCCTTGGATTTTTCTTTTAGATCCGCCGTTTGCGCCTTGAGTGTATTGGCTTTTTCTACTTCACCGGATTTGAATAACTGCCCAATTTCTTTGGAAAGTTTATTGGCCTCGGCCAGGGTGGCATCCAGCTCAGTCTGTAAAGCTCGGCGGCTTTCATCCAAACCGAGTACCTTGTCCAAAAGAGGTCCAGCTTCGAGCTGTCTTTTGCCTAAAGCCTGAACGAGTTTGTCTTTTTCTTCGCGAATACGGTGAAGCGTAAGCATAGCGGTATGCGTTTTAAGCCGGTAAAATTACGTTATTCCGAGGCATTTTCCACCTCGATTTCGGGATAGGGCAAGATCCATTCGTTGTGAAAGAAATAATCCCACTTGGCCTGGGCCAAATCCACCTCGGGATCAATAAGGGGGTAGGGGGTATTTCGGTTAATACTCACCCGGCCCTGGGCATAGATTTCGACCTCCAGGCCATTGGCTTCGTATTCTCTTTTAAGACGTTGGGCAAACTGCCAGGCAAAATCCGGATAAGTGGCCACCTTCCGCATCTGTTTGCGGGTGAGGTAGTCTTCAAGCTTCACCAAGGCCATCTCCCCAGTGTTCTTATCCTTAACGCGAAAAGAAATATGACCG
>CAZLGZ010000044.1:0-17052 GCA_964558965.1 uncultured Flavobacteriaceae bacterium | reverse complement strand
TTTTATGGACGTCTTCTCGGATTATTTGGAAGAGCATTTGCTTCTCGAAGAGGAAAAAGGCTTCAATCAAACGATTTTATACGGTAAGGAACTCAAGGTAGACGCTTTGGTGGAACAGCTCAAACGCTTCCCCATGATGTCGGAGTACCAAGTGGTTATCGTCAAGGAGGGTCAGCATTTGGCCCGTACCGTAGATCAATTACAGGCCTATATTGAGAATCCTTTGCCCTCTACTATTTTGATGGTCAACTACAAGGGCAAAAAACTGGACAAGCGCAAAAAGCTCTATAAAGCGCTTGCCAAGTCCGGATTCCTCTTTGAATCCAAGAAACTCTACGAATCCGAAATTTCGGCTTGGTTGAGTCGTCGTTCCAAAGAAAAAGGCTTGCAGTGCAGTCCCAAAGCCGTAGCCTTGTTGGTCGAATATTTGGGAACAGACCTTTCCTTGATCGAAAACGAGCTTGAAAAACTGCGCTTGGCTATTGGAGAAGGGAAACCGGTTGATGCCCAGCAGATTGAAACCTATGTAGGGATCAGCAAGGACTTCAATAATTTTGAATTGAAGAAGGCCTTGGGAGAAAAGGACTTCAGCAAAGCGGGGACCATTTTGAATTACTTTGCCTCCAATCCAAATGTGCACCCCATGGTGGTCACGCTGGGCTTTTTGCACACCTATTTTAGCCAGCTGAGTCGATACCATGCTTTGAGCGATAAAAGTGCTCCTGCAGTGGCCAAAGCTTTGCGTGTTAATCCTTATTTCGTCAAAGAATACCAAATCGCTGCCCGGCATTACCCCCTCAAAAAATTATCAGGGATCTTGCAGGAATTAAGGCGCATAGACGGGCTGTCCAAAGGGGTTGGAGCCTCCGGATGGCCAGCGAGAGAACTGTATAAGGAGCTAATGCTTTGTTTTACCCGTTAGCGGTTGCGCTGATCTAAGCTGTACTTACCAGGGCCCATAAGGAAGATGACCACATAGATCACCAAATACAACAAGGCCTTTTCCTTTACTTTAACGGGATCCGAAAAGTGGACGATAAAAGCCGCTACAGCCATGGTTGCTGCGGTGAGTAGAGAAACCCATTTGGTTTTGAATCCCAAAATGATCAAGATGGGAGCAAAGAACTCTGCTAATACGGCGATGACCAGCGTCACCGCACCATTCATGCCGATACCGGCAAGGGGTTCAGCAAATTCAAAGTCTTGATTTACTAGTTTCTGAAACTTAGGGTATCCGTGAGTAATCATTAAAGCGGAGGGGATGATCCGGAGCAAAGCCAGACCCAAGTTTGATTTTAAACTCATACCAGTGAAGGTTTTAATGGTTCTAATGCGAAAAATAAGAATAATTGGTCAATGCCTTCTTAAGCGGTTTGCCAACGGCGACTGATCAGGTAATCAAGACCATAGCGGCCGGATCCAAAATAGAGGTTGTAAATAGAGACCCATAAAAAGCCAAAAGCGGGCAACATGCCCCAGGTTCCCTGACCCCACTTTTGAAGGAAAATGGCAACCAGCATAGTGCACATGATCAAGAAAGAGGCCAACCGTGTTTTGAGACCTAAGGCAAAAAACAGACCTCCAACAGCTTCACTAAAAGCTCCCATCCAGGCAAAAAAGGCGGGGAAAGCGGCAAATATTCCACCGTAGGCTGCCACATCGTCCGGAAACCAGTAAGCTACCTCAAACAGCCCTAATTCATTCTCTTTAGGAGACCAAGGCATACCGAACTTAGAGGCTCCAAAATCCAGGGCCAAAAGCATTCCAGTAATAAAACGAATAACGGCAAAGACAAGGTCAGCACCCCAGCGTTCTTGAAGTCGAGGGGTGATCAGTTTTTTTAAAGCTGTTTTCATAGGAGAGTTGAATACTCCTAAGATAGCGAACTTTGTTTAACCTTTAGAGGGGAGGAAACTGATGGGGTTTTGCTTCCTGCATAATGCCGTAAATGGCTTCAAAAATGTCTTCTGCACTAGGTTTTGAATAGTAGTCTCCATCACTGGCATAGGCTGGCCTGTGGGCCTTTGCGGCCAATGTTTGTGGTGCTGAATCCAGGTACTGATAGCCACCCTGTTTCTCTAGGATTTCTTGCAGTAAATAAGCAGAACAACCCCCAGGAACATCTTCGTCAACGATCAACAAACGGTTGGTTTTCTTAACACTTTTGACAACATCGTGCTCTATATCGAAAGGCAATAAGGACTGCGCGTCGATAACTTCCACGTCAATGCCCATTTCCTGCACCTCTTTGGCCACCTGATCGACTATACGCAAGGTTGAACCATAAGAAACCACCGTTAGATCACTTCCGGGTTTCATGATTTGCACCTCTCCAATAGGAGTACAGAATTCACCGAGGTTCGTAGGGCGAATTTCTTTTAGACGGTACCCATTAAGACTTTCAATGACCAATGCAGGTTCGTCTCCTTTCATCAGGGTGTTATAGAAGCCGGCTGCTTGAGTCATGTTACGCGGTACAAGGATGTACATCCCTCTCAAGAGATGAATGAGCGCTCCCATGGGCGAGCCCGAGTGCCATATTCCCTCCAAGCGGTGTCCTCGTGTTCTTATGATTAGAGGAGCCTTTTGCTTACCCGCACTTCGGTAACGCAGGGTGGATAAATCATCACTCATGGTTTGAATGGCGTACAGGATATAGTCCAAGTACTGGATTTCAGCAATTGGACGAAGCCCACGCATGGCCAAACCAATACCTTGACCAACGATGGTGGTTTCGCGAATACTGGTATCCGAAACCCTCCATTCTCCAAATTTTTTCTGCAATCCTTCGAGACCTTGATTCACATCCCCAATCGTTCCGGTATCTTCTCCGAAGATCATCATTTCGGGATAGCGCTCGAAGAGTTGTTCAAAGTTATCACGAAGGATAACCCGCCCATCAACCGTATCTTCTAGGTTGCGGTAGGTGGGTTTGATTTTTTCGATTCGGGTCGCCTTGCTGGGAAGATCATTATACAGGTGTGAGCTGAAGGCCTGTTGATTCTTTTCGGCTTGGGCTTCAATGAAATGCTGCAGGGGAGTCTTATCGGCACCTTGTTCCTGCAAGAGTAGGGTGCGAGCCCGTCGAGCAAGGGAGTGAACATCTCTTTTGATCGGCTCCTTAAAGCTTCGAAGACGTTCGATAAGTGCCTCCATGGGCTGCGGATTGGACAATTGTGGGACCAATCCCAGTAAGATTTGCTCTAGCGCATCCTTGTCATGTCTTTGGGGTTGAAGGAAGTCTGACCAGGCATCGTTCTTTGCGGCTCTTACTTCTAATTTCCAAGACTTTTCCAGTGGCTTAAGTTCTTCGTCTGTAGCCAATTCATTTTCGAGAATCCACTTGCGGAACTGGCGATTACAATCGTATTCCCTCTCCCAGGTAAGGCGTTCCTCGCTTTTATAGCGCTCATGCGAGCCGGAAGTAGAGTGGCCTTGTGGCTGGGTCAATTCAATTACGTGAAGTAAAACAGGAACATGTTCTTCTCGAGCGATGTCTGCTGCTTTTTGAAATGCCTCAATCAAGGCAGGGTAGTCCCATCCTTTCACTTTAATGATTTCAAAAGCCTTTTCATTGGGTTTCCCCTCACGTTGTAAACCACTAAGCATGCTGGAAATGCTTCCTTTGGTAGTGTGGTAGTCGGCAGGGACAGAAATTCCGTAATCATCATCCCAAACGCACATGACCAAGGGAACCTGAAGAACCCCGGCTGCGTTGATGGCTTCAAAGAAATGCCCTTCACTGGTACTGGCGTTACCTATGGTACCCCAAGCGATTTCTCTTCCGTTGCGGCTAAAACGGTCCGCCCCGGGAATATTTTGATTCTTGTAGACTTTGGACGCCTGTGCCAATCCGAGTAATCGGGGCATTTGTCCTGCCGTACAAGAAATGTCAGCACTGCTGTTGGTTTGGTTGGTGTGGTTGAGCCACCCACCCTCTGCATCAATACTAGGCGTCATAAAGTGTCCGCCCATTTGGCGTCCGGCGCTCATGGGTTCTAGAACCGGATCGGTCGTGGCGTATAAACCGTGAAAAAAGGAGGTGGCATTGAGGTGGCCCAAACGCATCATAAGGGTTTGATCTCTGTAGTAACCGCTTCTCCAATCACCGGGCTCAAATACTTTCGCCATGGCGATTTGTGGTAACTCCTTTCCGTCACCAAAGATTCCAAACTTGGCCTTCCCAGACAGTACCTCTCTTCTTCCAAGTAAGCTACATTCTCGGCTGATGAAGGCATGTTTATAATCAGCCAGTACCTGTTGTTTGAATTCCTCAAATGTAATGGGTGAAGCTGTGCTGATTTCTGGGTTCATAGGGTCAAATTAGGTTTTTGCGAAACTACAAAATTTGTAAGGAATGACCTAACATGAACAGCGCTGATTATTGAGTAATTCACAATTTATACTGTGAATTATGGAGATATTAACAAAATACCCTCTCTAATGGCCTTCCAAAAAGAGAATAATGAAAATATACTGGTCTTAGAACCACTTGCGAGTAAACAGCCCGGTAAGGGTTTTTGGGCTGACCGTTACGATAAATCGAATGCGGGTTCCATAATCCGGCTGAGCAATTTCCCAGCCGAGGTTAGAGTAGAGCGGAAAGTAAAGCTCAAAGTAGTCTGTGACTAAATTTAAACGAACACCAGAATCATAGATAAAACGAGTACCACCCGGATTGTCCGATGCAAAACCGAGATCCCCATAAAGTTCTATCCATCTCCAGAGATTAAAACTTCCGTTTGTAGCGACCAGCCAATCGTTGGCAAAGGCATCCTCAAAACGCGATTTAAATCCACCTTCTGCGATAATGATCTGCTGACTGACCAGTCCAGTTGCTTCTGATCGTCCGAGGTAATCCAGATCAAAGAGGTAGTCTGTCGGGCGGTCCAAGGCAAAACTGAAGAAATCGGAATTGGTTTGATTTCTCAAGAACTTCCCAGCGTACAACCTCAGGTTGATTTGCCTGTTATTTTGAAATAAGCGCCGGAATTCCCATTCAAAGGAAACCTTGGTAAAGTCTCTGGAATACTGAAAGTCCAGTTCCATAGACTTGAAATTGATGATGTCGTTGTCTCGGTTGATGTAGCGCACATTAAAGACGCTGTAGTCAGGATCCGTATCGATATCATTGGCAATGGCAGGATCAATGTTCCGGAATACATTTCGCCAACGGGCGTTTAGGAATTGCCGTTTGTTCGAAATGAGGTCTCCAGGGCGCCAACCAAAACTTACCGAAGGGGTTATTGTGGTGTAGCGCGAGTTGGTCTGGAAGTGGGAGGTTCCCCCACCTATGGAATAGTTAGATACGAAGAGGCCACTCTTCCCGTGGTATTTGCGGTACTGAAAGCCTCCGCCACCAACGAGGGTTCTTTCTAAGAATGAATAGGTCGGGGCAATATCAAAGCGAAATTGCCTTTCCAAGAAGGTCTTGTTATACAAGCGAATCCCTGGGGTAATACCATCGTAGATATTGTAGTTCGCGATGGGAACGTAAAAGAACTGATTGTAGTAGGGGTTCTCGGTGTCCTTAAAGAATTGGAAACGAATTTTCTTGTTGCTCGAAAGAAATCCTCCCAAGGACTTCCAGTTATCGCGCTGATTGAATTCCGGGATGACCTTGTTGTAATTCAGTACCAGTCGCTCTTCTCCCTTTTTGGGAATGCTAAAGCGTTTTACGGAATCAAAACCGGTAAACCAGTATTTGGAAATAACAGAATCCCCTTGGAGACCGAAAAGGGAAATAGGCACCGCGGTTCCTCTTTTGTTTTTTAGTGTTACCCGAATTGAATCTTCTCCTTGCTCGACTTTTTTGATACGGTAATCAATCTTTTTACGGGTTTGCACGTATTCGGTAAAGAACCAGTCCAGGTCTTTGTCGGAGACTTTCCGCAGAATACGTTCATAGTCTTTTGCAGAGCTGAGGGGCAAGCCTTTTCGCTCGCGAACGAACTCTTGAATGGACGCTTCCACCTTGTCTTTTCCAATATAATCGGCTACATAAGCCAAGCCTAAACCGGCTTTATAACCGCTGGCAATTTTTTGATTGAGCTTAATAAGTGAGTCATTGGGAGTGCTAAGGGCCTGGTCCAAATTGCTTCGTACCGAAAGCATGTGTAACAAGTTGTACTGGTCATTAAAGCCCATTTTCGCCAAATTAAAACTGCGAAAACCCCAGACCTTGGAGAGCTTGCCCAACCATTTCTGATCGGGGTAGTGCTCTTCGACAAACCGAATCATCAGGTAGTTCGTTAGTCCGTCAAAAACCCACTTATCGGCTCGTGGATCCATATGAATGGTTTCTCTGAGGTAGGTTCTTAGGGCTGTTTTCAGAAACTTCATCTCGTATTGAAAGCGAGCTTCGTAGGGACGAACGAAGGAAGGCAGCTGGTTGATTCCATAAAGGGGGTACCGGTTATAGTCCATCTCACTAACCAGCAAGTGGTCATGTGGATATTCACCCAGGTACTCTTCAAGAAAATCCGCGATTCGAATAATACTAGCACCTTGTTCCGGTGAGTTGTACTTTTTGGCTTCGATGTCAGAAACCACTCTTAGTTTCGGTGTTAAGTGAGCGGTGAAGTTGTTTTCTAGCGTTAAAAACAGCTCACAATTAAGGACACCTTTTTCTTTAAGAATGACTTGCTTGCCCTGCGGAAACTCTGATTCACTCTCTAATTTATAGTTGCTGTTCAAATACAGCTGCTTCGGAAAGATGACCTGCACTTCGCTTTCTGCGGTCTGCTCGGTGTAAAGATCGTCCAGGTTTTTATTGGAATATTTAAGCCATCCATCGCGATAGGCGAGCGGACTGAAATACCAATCCTTCAAATAGAGTTCGTCGTTATCCTTATACCCATAGCCCGAAAAGCGAGTATCTGGCAGTTTTAGGTTGTAGGTAAAATGAATTTTGATGGAATCTCCAGGAGCAAGAGCCTGGGGTAAGATGACCTTAAACAAATCCTCTTCCTTGGCGTATTCCCATTTTAAGCCTTTGTAATTTTTAGCAACAATACTGATGATATCTGTAGAGCCTCTGTCTCGTTGACGCGCTAAGTGTAGCCCTCGGTTGAATTCTTCCGAAAAACGCTTAGATAGAGGAGTACGCTTACTGGAGTAAGAATTATTCCAATCGTAAAACCAGATTTCGTCTAGGGAGTCTTCGCTCTGATTTACGTACAGGTAATGCTGTTGGACAGCAATACTTTCTTCTTCTGGAATAATCTTGGCAAATACAGAGTTGGTATGCTGTGCACTTACATTGTGCAGCATAAAGAAGACCATCCCAAAAAATAGCGCTTTGGATCTGTACATTAAAAGTTCGGGCTAAGGTTACGACCCTTGTAGAAGGAATCAATAATGGAAACGACTTCTTCGGCGGAATCTACCAGGCGAATTAAATCCAGGTCTTCCGGACTTATGGTTCCCCAGCTCACCATGGTGTTTTTGATCCAATCGAGTAATCCTCCCCAGTATTCACTTCCGACCAGAATAATAGGGAAGCGTGCAATTTTATGGGTTTGGATTAAGGTAATGGCCTCAAAGAGTTCGTCTAAGGTTCCAAAACCTCCGGGCATCACCACAAATCCCTGGGAATACTTGACAAACATCACTTTGCGAACAAAAAAGTAGTCGAAGTCAATGCTCTTGTCTGAATTGATGTAAGGATTGTTGTGTTGCTCAAAGGGCAGATCGATATTTAGGCCCACAGAAATTCCTTGTGCAGCATCTGCACCCCGGTTACCCGCTTCCATGATTCCCGGTCCACCGCCCGTAATTACACCGTATCCTGCTTCTGCAATCTTTTTAGCGATCTCTACCGTCAATTGGTAGTACTTGGCATCCTGAGGAGTTCGGGCAGAACCAAAAATGGAAACGCAAGGGCCAATCAAACTCATTTTTTCGAATCCGTTGACGAATTCTCCCATGATTTTAAAAAGGGCCCAAGAATCGTTGGTTTTGATGGCATTCCATCCTTTGTGGTGTTGTTCTGCGCTCATATTCTTTCCTTATTCTTGTAGTACTTTGGAGCTTTTAGAGACCTGAAGCTCATTCTTTAGAAACTTTGCCGTGTGGCTTTTATTGTTTTTGACCAGAGCCTCA
This sequence comes from uncultured Flavobacteriaceae bacterium, assembly GCA_964558965.1. Taxonomy (GTDB): domain Bacteria; phylum Bacteroidota; class Bacteroidia; order Flavobacteriales; family Flavobacteriaceae; genus Aureicoccus. The sequence goes on along the minus strand of CAZLGZ010000044.1, from coordinate 8,949 downwards.
GGCGTACCTTTGGCAATGATCTGGCCGCCCCCTTGACCACCTTCCGGTCCTACATCAAATATGTAATCGACCATTTTAATCACGTCCAGGTTGTGTTCGATGATCAGTACTGTATTGCCTTTGTCGACTAGACGGTTTAGAACTTCCATCAATACCCGAATATCTTCAAAGTGGAGCCCGGTAGTGGGTTCGTCTAAAATGTAAAAGGTATTTCCTGTATCACGTTTCGAGAGTTCCGTGGCCAACTTGACCCGTTGTGCTTCCCCACCGGAGAGGGTAGTGGACTGTTGTCCCAGCGTAATATAACCCAGGCCGACATCCTGAATAGTCTTCAGTTTTCGATAGATCTTTGGGATGTGCTCAAAAAAGTCAACCGCCTCATTCATCGTCATTTCCAACACATCAGAAATGGACTTTCCTTTGTAACGTATCTCAAGAGTTTCTCGATTGAAACGCTTGCCACGACATGTTTCGCACTCCACATAGACATCGGGAAGAAAATTCATCTCGATGACCTTTAATCCGCCCCCCATACAAGTTTCGCAGCGACCTCCTGTGACATTGAAACTAAATCTTCCGGGTTTGTACCCGCGAATCGTCGCTTCTGTAGTCTTTGCGAAAAGGCTGCGAATTTCACTAAACACTCCGGTATAGGTGGCCGGATTAGAACGGGGAGTACGGCCGATAGGGGATTGATTGATGTCAATCACTTTATCGAGATGTTCAAGACCAGAAATCTTTTGATAGGGTAGTGGTGCCTTAACCCCATTGAAAAAATGGTTGTTCAAAATGGGGTAGAGTGTCTCGTTGATAAGCGTTGATTTACCACTTCCCGAAACGCCGGTGACGCCAATCATTTTACCTAAGGGTATCTTGATGGACACCTCTTTGAGATTGTTTCCGGTGCATCCTTGCAATTGCAGCCATTTTCCATTGCCCTTTCTTCTTTTTTTCGGGACCTCAATGGCCTTTCGTTCAAAGAGGTAATCGGAGGTCAAGGTGGTGCTGTTTTCTAATTCGGAGGGCGTGCCTTCCGAAATGATTTCTCCCCCGTGTTTTCCGGCTTTCGGACCGATATCAATAACATGGTCTGCATGCAGAATCATGTCTTTGTCGTGTTCCACGACGAGCACCGAATTTCCGATATCGCGAAGGGATTCCAGAGACTCGATCAAACGGGCATTATCACGTTGATGTAAGCCAATACTGGGCTCGTCAAGAATGTAGAGGACCCCAACGAGTTGAGAGCCAATCTGAGTGGCAAGGCGAATCCTTTGTGCTTCTCCACCAGAAAGGGACTTGGAAGGGCGATTGAGAGATAGGTAGTCCAATCCAACATTCAAAAGGAAGCCCAATCGGGTACGAATCTCTTTTAGAATCTCCAGCGCAATGACCTTTTGCTGAGGGTTGAGTTGGTCTTCCAGTGAATTAAACAGGTCTTGAAGTCCAATCAAATCCATTTGGGCCAACTCGGCAATATTCTTTTCTGCGATTTTGAAGTACAGGGCTTCCTTCTTCAGCCGGGTCCCTTGGCATTCCGGGCACTCGATTTCGTCCATATAATCCTTGGCCCAACGCTTTATGGAAGACGAAGAGGATTCCTTGAACTGTTGCTGAATAAAGGATTCAATCCCTTCGTAATCAATTTTATAATCCCGGGTTACTCCCAGCGTCTTGGAGCTGACCGAGAATTTCTCTTTTCCTCCTTTTAAAATGACTTCCAGGGCCTCTTCGGGTATTTTGGACAGGGGATCATCTAAGGAGAATCCATAGCGCTTTCCAATGGTTTCGAGCTGTTTAAAGGCCCAGGACTTTTTGTAAGGACCAAGGGGAGCGATACCCCCATCCTTTATGGAGAGACTGTTGTCCGGGATGATCTTCTCTGGATTAATTTGGTGCACATGGCCCAGGCCATCACATTCCGGACACATGCCTTTGGGTGAATTAAAAGAGAAGGTGTTGGGTTCCGGACTTGGATAAGATATACCACTGCTCGGACACATGAGATCCCGGCTAAAGTAGCGGGGTTCTGAACCTTGGTCATCCAAGACCATGAGCACGTTATCTCCAGTAGTCATGGCGGTTTGAATGGAGGCGGCAATACGTTTGGTGTTTTCTTCTCCGGATTTGACCTGCAGTCGGTCGACTACGATTTCAATATCATGCGTTTTGTACCGGTCCAGCTTCATGCCGTTTTCAATGTCCCGGATTTCACCGTCAACCCGAACTTTGACATAGCCTTGTTTGGCAATTTGCTGGAAAAGTTCACGGTAATGCCCTTTTCTGGCCTTAATTACCGGTGCGAGGATTTGAATGCGCTGATCCATATAAGAAGATTGGATCAAATCCAGAATCTGCTCGTCGGTGTAACTCACCATCTTCTCGCCGGTCACATAACTATAGGCTTCGCCTGCTCTCGCGTAGAGGAGCCTCAAAAAATCATAGAGTTCCGTTATCGTTCCCACAGTGGAGCGGGGAGAGCGCGAGGTGGTTTTTTGTTCAATCGCAATCACCGGAGAAAGCCCATCGATTTTGTCAACATCAGGGCGTTCCATGCTGCCTAAGAACTGTCTCGCATAGGCCGAGAAGGTTTCGATGTAGCGGCGTTGTCCTTCGGCATAGATGGTATCAAATGCCAAGGAGGACTTACCACTGCCAGAAAGCCCGGTAATAACGACGAGCTTATCGCGTGGAATGGTAAGATCAATATTTTTAAGATTGTGGGTTCTTGCTCCACGAATCTCAATTTCTTCTTCAAAAGACTTGGAGTTCTTCATAGCAGAACTGCTAAATTAAGGCATTTCGGACTGAGAGTGTATGTTTGTAGAAAAATCAAAACAAGATGAAATTATTGGGCGTAGGCTCTCGAATTCAGCACCCCGAATGGGGCAAAGGGGTAGTGACAGATGTTAGTCAAAAGCATTATTGGGTCACCTTTATAGATCATGGACTGGAAACCATAGCGTTGGACGATTCTTTTGAAGTTATAGAAGCCGTTCAAGATGATGTGGACCGCGTGAGTCTTTTTGAAATGGAACAAGCCCTTTTGGGTATCCTTAAAAAATGGAATGGACTGGGGGAAGTTGTGCCTATTGGGGACAAATGGAAAGGAGGAACAATGACTTTGCAACCCGGTGATTCTTCGCTCAGCGCAAAAGAGATTCCCGTAGACACTTTCTTCCATAAAATAGTGATGCTGAGAGATCGGATCCGCGTTTTAGAGCAGAAGATAAATTCCAATAAGACACTGGAAGAACAAGAAAAAATTGATCTGCAACAGTACATTACGCGCATCTACGGAAGCCTTACCACCTTTAATGTGCTCTTTAAACTCAAGAGCCAACAATTCGTAGGGGAAAAGTCCAAATAGGTTCTAACTCGCTAATGCAGAACGGTGGTGCAACCTTTTTTTGGTCAAAGTGCACTGACCGTGTTGGCAGAGTACACCATAACGGCGCTTGCTGTCCCAGATAAACCAATCGCAGCCGGCATATTTCTTTTTTATATGTCGACTTAAGAGAGGAATGATATCAAAACGAGGATGCAATTCCGCAACCCAGAGGGTATCATTGTTTTTGTGCAATTCGAGTTCTTTCTCGTATCTCAGTTTCTCATTTTTAACCTCATTGGCTGCCTTTTCCAGGGCTTTGTGCACTTCGGGGTCCATAGGCTCTGCTGAATCTGCCTGGCTCAGATAATTGAAGAGTGCCTGATTGAGGTATTTTTTTTCGGCCAAGTAGGCAAAATAGGCGATACGGGCAGAGGGCTTTTTGTTTTTATCCAGTTCATGCCATAGCTGACGAGCAATCGACTGATTAGCCAGGATGTACTTGGTCGTTTTAAAAATGGAGGTCTGTTCTGCTTGTCCTCTTTGCAATGCGATCTCTAGGTTGTTGTTCATTTTTCTTCGATGCCAAATGGCCGTTAGAAATCCATTAAAACTACCATCGTAAGATAAGTGCAATACGGACTTGTTAGAATTGAAGTCTTTTTGTTGTCTCAGTTGAACTTGAGATGTTCCGATAGGCATACTATTTCTGTTCATCATCTTGGAATTTGGTCAAAAGTATGGAAATAATCCATAATATGGAAATAATCCATGAAGATGGATTTAATCCATTTTTTGTTACTTTTGAATCCATATACAAGTTCAATGGGAGAAAAAGACATCAGTGCACAGCGATTTTCGGAGCTTAGGAGAAGTCTTGGACATACACAGGCACAGTTTGCCGAACTTCTAGCGATAGGCCCTACGACGGCAGATATAGAAAGGGGTAAAACCAAATTGTCCGGAAAAGTGGTGATGGAGTTGTTGCGCCAATTTAATATTAACCCGCTATGGTTATACGGCCTGAGTAATGAACAATACGCACAGCCCAAGTCGGCAGATGTCTTGCCCAAAGTGGTAACGGTAGATTCCTCGGACCGGGAGAATATGGTTTTGGTCAATGCGAAAGCTGCTGCTGGATATCCTCAGAATATTGCAGACACCAGCTGGTATGAACAATTACCGGCCTTTGATCTCCCCATTCCGGAATTTCGTAACGCTACGTACAGAGGCTTTCAGGTAGAGGGTGACAGTATGCTGCCCAGTTTGAGGCCAGGTGATTGGGTGATGTCCCGAGCAGTTGAACATATTGATCAGGTGAGTCCAGGCCGTATGTATGTAGTCGTTTTACAGGACGCCGTTTTGGTGAAGAAAATCGAGAGACCACCCAACTCCAACAACATCAGGTTGGTTTCGCTCAACGAGCAGTATCCGCCTTATGAGATTAAAGCCTTTTTAATTCAGGAACTGTGGGAAGTGAGCAGCAAACTGACCTTTCAGCTAGACACCACAAGTGAGAGCGCCTTACTGAAGCAGTTACAGCAATCCATGGTTGATCTGAAGGCAGAACTCAATCGGGCAAAAGCCTAGTCTTACCAATAAAGCGAAGGAATATCTTCTTTCTTGGAATAACTCTCTACCGGTCCCATGCCAAGGGTTACAGGACCAATCGTATGACTTTTTGGTAGAAAAGTTCCTGTCTGTGTGACAAGCCAATCGTCCCAGCTTGCTTCCAGGCCTCCAATGGGAAGAATATTTACCCACATCAGATAGGCGCGTGGGTATCCATTATCATTTAAAAGCCACAAATAGCTGTCACCGGGCGTACTGCCCCCTGTGCGGTAAGTTACCAACAGGGCTTTTTCTCCCTCCCAGTCGACTAAGCGTCTTTCCGTTCCGGGATCGAATACCTTATAGGGCGCGACAAGCCAAAAGGAATCGTTGTTGAATAAGTCTGTCGCCGTTTCAACCACTTCCTTTTTTTCGCCTCCTTCCAAGGATTTTCCATTTTTCCAGGCTTTTGATTTGGATGGATTAGAAAGGAAGAGATTTGCGCGTTGTTCCTCCCACTGCATCCACACGACACCCATTTCTTTATCCCAGAGGTAGCGGTTCTCGCCCCCGCGATAACTCCACTTTATAAATCGCGTTTGCTCGTAAATGGTATCATTTAAAGCATTTAGCATTTTGATGGCTAAACCGTCAGCTTGGGGCCCCGGAGATCCCTGTGGTAAAGGTTTACTGAGAAACCAGGGAAGGCTCAAAAGGAGACCTAATAGAATAAGCAAAACGATACCGAATAACTTAAGCTTCTTTTTCATCGAGGTAATGTTTAACAGCTTTAGCAAGTAAAGGGGCTGCATTCCCGTCCTTTCTAAACCAAAGCTCAGGTTCAATTAATTCTATTTCTGCCAGTGCCCAATGCCCTGTGTTATCTTTAAACAGATCCACTCGTGCATACACCGCTTCAAAGGGGCAGGCCTTGACGACATTCATGGCTATTTGCTGTTCTTCCTTTGTCGGGCTACACTCGTGTAGACTGCCGCCAAAGTCATCCTGTACCCTAAAATCTCCTGATTTCGCTTTTTTAAGTACGGCATGACTGTAGTTGCCTCCAAATACCATGTAACTTCTTTCGCCCTCCAGAGGCACTTGGATTTGAAATTCCTGAAGTAAAAAGTCATGGGAAGCAATTAGTTCTTGGTAGGTTTCTTCATAGGAGGCCAATTCCTCTGGATCAATGAGATAGGTGTGATAAGCACCTCCAGAAATACAAGGCTTGAGGACACAGCGATGATCGGAAGCACCCAGTTTTTGAAGCTGTTCATAGTGTTCCTCTAAGCTTTGCTTATTGCCTTTTTTTAGTAAGACGGTATTGGGAATGCGAATACCCTTTTCTTTGAGTTCCAACAGATAGTGCTTGTCCAGGTTCCATTCAATAAGCTCGGCTGAATTGATTAGCTGACATTGCTTTCGAACCGATTGAAGCCAACCCCTGAACTCGTCAATACGAGTAAAATAATCCCAGGTGGCTCGAAAGACAGCGGTTTTCGTTGAGCTCCAGTCAAAATCGGGATCATCCCAGGCCTTTCGGACGACACGCAGACCAAGCTCTTCCAAAGCCTTCTTGAGCAAAGCATCTTCGGTCATAATGTTTTGAACCAGATGATCTGGGTCTTCGGGTTGTAAGTAGTCGCTTTTGTTGAGCAAAACAACATCCCATTCTTTCATAGTTGGCGTTTAGAAGGTGGCAAAGTTAGGAGGGAAGGACTCAAAAGCCAACGGCTTTATCATCTCCGCGTGGATCCGCCCCTCCTTCGAGCTGCCCATTGGGAAGCACCCGGATGGCGTCCACTTTTCCGATGATTCGGGTTCTTCCTTCGTTGATAATGTACCCTTTGCTTTTGAGTAAGGCAATGGTTTCTGCCGAAATGGTATTGGGTTCAAACATCAATAAGTCGGGGACACCCTGGTGGTGAATACGGGGGGCATTTACAGCCTCCTGCATACTCATTCCGTGCTCGTAAACATTCAGGATGGTTTGGGCCACCGCGGTAATAATCGTGGAGCCGCCCGGAGTGCCCACCACCAGCCAAAGCTTTCCGTCTTGTTCAACAATGGTAGGGGTCATACTGCTCAACATTCTCTTTTCGGGCGCAATACTGTTGGCTTCGGCTCCTACGAGTCCAAACATGTTGGGGACTCCTGGTTTAGCGCTAAAGTCATCCATTTCGTTATTCAAAAAGAACCCGAGGGGAGCGCAGTACAATTTGGATCCGTAGGCTCCATTGAGGGTTGTCGTTACAGATACGGCATTGCCAAAGGGATCAACAATAGAGTAGTGGGTTGTTTCATCCGATTCGACCACTTCAATATTGCCATAAGTCACTTCCGCAGAGGGGGTAGCTCGATCAAAGCTAAATCCTTTCATGCGGTCTTTCAGGTACTTTTTGTCTAAGAGGGTTTCTTTTGGAATGCTTACAAAATCAGGATCTCCCAAAAAGTAATTTCGATCCGCGTAGGCTCTTCTTGCGGCCTCAGAGAAAAGTTGAATGCTTGCGGCTGAATTATGGCCCATTTTCCGGAGATTGTAAGGCTCCATCATCCCCAATATTTGTCTCATGGTCATCCCTCCACTGCTGGGCGGACTCATGGAGATAACCCTTAGTTTTTTATAGTCAAAAACCACGGGGTCTCGCCATACAGCTTCATAGCGAGCAAGATCTTCTTCTGTTATAAAGCCTCCTTGTTCCTGCATAAAAGCCGCTAACTCTTTGGCCATATCCCCCTTATAAAACTCATCAGGCCCGTTTTTGGCGATCCGGCGAAAGGTATTTAGCAGGGCCGGGTAGAACAGGGTATCTCCGGCTTTTACGTTTTCAAAATGAGCCGTATTATCTCCATTGACCTCTCTAAACACCTCCTGAACACGGCCTAGACGAGCTGCTTGCTTTTCTGTTGCGGGAACCCCTTTTTCCAGTAATGCAATGACGGGTTCCAGTAATTCCTCCCATGGAAGACTTCCAAATCGCTCATGAACGGCTTTCATTCCTGCCAGCGTTCCGGGTACACCAACCGCCGTCGCCCCCTTGGTACTCATCTCGGGAATTACATTACCCAAGGAATCCAGATACATGTCTTTATTGGCTGCAAGAGGAGCTTTTTCTCGGTAATCCAAACCGCCTGTTTGTCCATCGGCCAATCGAAAAACCATAAATCCACCGCCGCCAATATTACCAGCAAAAGGATAAGTAACAGCCAAGGCCAGTTCGGTGCCGACCATGGCATCAAAGGCGTTCCCTCCTTTTTCCATGATACTGACTCCAACGGCGGCCGCTTCTTCTCTGGCGGCCACGACCATGGCCCGTTTACTGACCAGTCCCGTAGGTTTGGAAGGAATAATTTTAGGCCCACAAGCCGTAAAAAGGATTAATGCTCCGAGGTAAATGAGTCTCCGCATAGTTCTTCGAGTTTCTTCTGCGAAAAGGTAATCAAATCCGCAAAAAGGGCGAAGAAGTCGCTTTCGAAAGCGCTGTAGTTCTTTCGAAGATCCCGGGTAGCCATTAACATATTCGATCGCCCTTTTGTTCGGCGATCTAAGCCCCCAAAGGCTTCTTCCAAGCCGTCCCATTCTCGGTAGTTCAAGAGCCAGTCTTGCGCTTTGATATACGGTAAAATATGCTGTGTCTTCTCCGGGAGAAGCTCGAAATGTTCTTCCAGGTGCTGGTAAAAATCCTGGGTATACCGTTCCAAAGGAATATCGGAATACCGATCCCAATGTACCGCCAGAAAATGATCGTAGAAGATATCGACGATCACTCTGGAGTAGTGGCCCTGTGTTGCATGCAGAAGCTTGCTGCTGGATCTTGCTGCAGGGTGATTGTCGGTATAACTATCAATTGCCCGATGAAGCATGATGCCTTGCTGAATGCCCTTAGGAAAGTGACTGATGCGGTTCCCTTTTATGTGATCAGCAAAAAAGTTACCGAGGACAATTTCCTTTTGGTCAAAAGACAAGTAAATGTGAGCGAGAAAATTCACTGGATGAAATTACAAAGACCCTTCCTCATCCGCTACCCAAGCCCTTATATTTGTAAAAACTTTTACACATTTCATGACAC
>CAZLGZ010000043.1:0-17363 GCA_964558965.1 uncultured Flavobacteriaceae bacterium | reverse complement strand
CATTTCTTTTTTTAAAATCCATTTTTATGTCAGTCGAACAACACCTAAGTTCTCAAGAGGCGATGGCTCTTGAAGACCGTTACGGCGCACACAATTATCACCCACTTCCTGTAGTGCTTAGCAGGGGAGAAGGGGTTCATGTTTGGGATGTAGAAGGGAAGAAGTATTACGATTTTCTTTCGGCCTACTCCGCAGTTAACCAAGGGCATTGCCACCCAAAAATCATCAATGCGATGGTGGAGCAAGCGCAAACCCTGACCCTAACGTCTAGAGCGTTTTACAACGATCAGCTGGGACACTTTGAAAAGCTGGTGAGTGAAACCTTTCACTACGACAAGTTTTTGCCCATGAATTCTGGGGCGGAAGCTGTTGAGACCGCTTTAAAACTCAGCCGCAAATGGGGGTATGAGAAAAAGGGAGTTCCCGAAAATGAAGCCAAAATCATCGTTTGCGAGAACAACTTTCACGGGAGAACGACCACCATTATATCGTTCTCTAACGATCCAGTAGCCCGTAAACAGTTTGGTCCATACACCCAGGAATTTGTGAAAATTCCTTATGACAATATTGAGGCCTTAGAAAAAGCCCTTCAGGAAGAAAGTAATGTGGTTGGTTTCTTGGTAGAGCCCATTCAAGGGGAGGCAGGAGTCTACACGCCAGCGGAGGACTACTTGAAAAGAGCGAAAGCCCTCTGCGAAAGTCACAACGTCTTGTTGATTGCAGACGAGGTGCAAACGGGAATCGCAAGAACCGGTACTCTATTGGCCAGTTGTGGTAATTGCAATTGTGCTGATCGTCACTGCAGCGGAACTCCGGAAGTTAAACCTGATGTTTTGGTTCTCGGTAAAGCCTTGTCTGGAGGCGTATATCCGGTTTCCGGCGTGCTGGCCAATGACGAGGTCATGAGCGTCATACGTCCCGGTAACCACGGAAGTACCTTTGGAGGGAATCCCATTGCGGCCGTTGTAGGTCGTGCCGCTCTTGAAGTCATCAAAGAAGAAGAGCTGGCTGAAAATGCTTTCCAATTGGGGAATCATTTCAGAGCCCGAATCCAGGAATACGTAGAACAAAGTGATCTGGTCCGATTGGTAAGAGGTAGAGGTCTCTTGAACGCCATTGTGATCAATGACAGCGAAGACGGTGATACGGCCTGGAATATTTGTGTCGCCTTAAAAGAGAATGGTCTTTTGGCTAAACCTACTCATGGCAATATCATTCGATTTGCACCTCCACTGGTGATGACCGAGGAACAACTCAATGAGTGTATTGACATCATACTGACGACCTTAAAGTCATTTGAATAACAAAAAAACCGGAGGAAAGCCCTCCGGTTTTTTATTTATTGACCTGAATCGGTTCGACCGATAATGACTTCGGGGACTTCCGCCTTCTCATTTCGCGAGGCTCTTCTCAACTGCCGTTGAATCTTTCGGATAGCGGATTCAATTGATTTTTCTGGTTCAATGATGTTGTACTCTCCCCAGAAATTAGGGTCAGAAAAACCACTGGCTTCATCACCCAGAATAATAGATTTTTTAATGCGCTCTTTCACTTTGGGTACTTCGCCGTCCAGATTATCGCGCCAATCAGTGATGGCCATTTCAGCGGAGAGGCTGTATACGGAATTAAAAAGACGGTCTGCCCAGTCGACTTTAAAGGTCAGGGTAACGGCACTGTAGCCATAATACCAACGACCTTCTTTTTCACGGTAGTCTACTCGGTAGCTCACATTTACAGGAAGAACATCTACTTTGTTGGGCTTGCGACGCACAAAGAGTTGTGCAGCTTCGCGTTCCTTTCCTTTGATGTTAAGGCTGTAGGTGGCCGAAAGCAGTACTTCTTTGTCGGCATCGATAAAGAGTTTGCCATTGTAATAAGGATCTTCAATATCCGGGAACTGATCAAATTCAATCACATACACCAAACGGTCGTTAATTCGCGTGGACTGGGTAAAGCGGAAAGCGTAATTGTCGATCAGACCTCCGGAAAACAAGTACTGAGGATACTTCATCACATCCACATAAAGGGCATTAAAAGGACCTCCCTGCAGCTTTAGGGCCACCGTATCCAGGCGGCTATAATCGGTACTCTTACGAGATTTGTACAGTTGTACGGCGTCTTTTTTATAGGTGTCATAGGGAGCCTTGTAAATGGTGGCTACAGCTTCCGATAAAGAGACGTTTCTTCTACGCTTTTTAATCGTTTCCCGGTAAAAAGCGGTCATGACCGTTGGTTTGTTCAGGTAGTTTTCGTCCCGTTTACTCAAAGCGCGACGTACAAGGGCGCCTGCATCCCGAGGGGCGTTGACGTTGACTTCGGCCAATTCGGTGACGGCAATGTCCATTTTGATCACATTCTTATCAGGCTTTAAGAGTCCAAGGACCACAGATTTATCGGCATAGCCCAAAAAGGAGAAGTTGACCAGGCCATCGGTGGTTCCGGCAGGTATTTTAAGAAGAAACTCTCCTTCGCTATTGGTCACCGTTGAAATATTGGTATTTCTTAAAGAAACCGTTGCCAGGACCAGCGCTTTACCCGTTCTGGCATCCACCACTTCACCGCGAATTTCACGGACCGGTGGGTTTTTGGATTGGGCTTGCAGGACCGGACTGGCGAGCAAAAAGAAGAGAAGTAAGTGTAAGTAAGTTGTTTTCATAGCGTTTTTCTGTTCGTTTTCAATTTTTATTACCGGTATATAAAGATAATTCATCCCTCTCAAATGATTGCTTTTCAGCTTTTAGCAGGGCTGGTAGATTTCAAATTGTTCTTCTATTTTAGGCCCCATGAAAAGGAATCGATTACTTCTATTTTTTGGTTTGATGGTTTGGTCGTTCACGGGCCTCCATTCTTTACAAGCCCAGGTCGAAAGAGATAAACAACTTCATTTTGCCGGAGGAGCCCTGTATGGTCTGGGTGGCGCCGGGTTAGGCAGGCAACTGAGTCAAGGTGATCCCTTTTGGACCTTTGCTGGGGCGATGGGAGCTAGTGCTGTGGTAGGAGTGGCCAAGGAATGGGCAGATGATACCCAGAATCCCGGTAGTTGGAGTAATGGAGATCTTCTGGCGACCCTCGCAGGAGGTGCCTTCACGGGCCTGATTACCTACCTGATATTTAAACCGAAAAATAGAGCCGAAGTCGCCTATAGACTAGGGGGATCTATTGTTCTCAAAGAAAAGGCGGTTTTAAGGACTTTTAAAAGGCCTCCAGGGTTAGCTTTGCTCGCAGCTCCAGCCGATATACAACAAGAGCTTACAACAAGCCCCTCGCCTTAATTTCGAGGTATTTATTGATGGTATTGATGGTTAGCTCCTCCGGTTTCGTGAGCACCACTTGAATCCCGTTTTTGATCATTTCTTTTCGCATGAGTTGTTTCTCGTGCTGAAATTTCTCTGCGATGGTTTTGTGGTAGATTTCCTGAACAGTCTTGGCCGGTTGATTGACCAGCTCCTCGATTTCTGTATTCTCAAAAAAGATCACCACCAACAAATGTTGTTTGGCCAGCCCTCTTAAATAAGGGAGTTGCCGCTTTAGTCCTGAAATATGCTCGAAATTGGTGAAGAGAAGCAAAAGACTTCTATGGTTGATTTTACGTTTGACCTGGGCGTAGAGCATGCCGTAATTGCTGTCCCTGAAGTCGGTTTGAATACTGTAGAGCTTTTCCAGTATCTGGTTCAGGTGGGTGATTTTTTGTGCGGCCGGAACAAAGGCATTGATGTTCTTCGAAAAGGCAAGCATACCGGTCTTATCGGCTTTTTTAAGGGCCACATTCGAAAAAGCCAAGGAGGTGTTGATTGCGTAATCCAAAAGGGTTAACCCTTCGAATGGCATCTTCATTACCCGCCCCGTATCGATCAGGCAATAGATCGGCTGGGATTTTTCATCCTGGTACTGATTGACCATGAGGTCGTTCTTCTTGGCTGTCGCCTTCCAGTTGATGGTACGAACATCATCACCTTTGGTGTATTCTTTAATTTGTTCAAATTCTTGGGTATGACCAATGCGACGAATCCGCTTTAAGCCCAGAGAGGTCAGTTTGTTGGAAATAGCCAAAAAGTCATACTTCTGCATCTGAATCAACGAAGGATAGACAGGCATCATCTGGTCCTTTTCAAACCGGTAGCGACGACGGACCAACCGCAGAGCGGAAGAAACGTAGACATTTAAATTGCCAAAATAGTATTCTCCTCTTTCGACAGGACGCACCGAATAGACGTACTCTGTTTCACTTTTCGGAGGCAATTGCAGTTTGTGCAAGAAGTCTCTTTTTTGGAATTGGACCGGTAATTCATCAATGATTTCCAGGTAGGTGACAAAGGTGTACTTGGACTTGAGGTGAATGGATAAAGGGTTAGGGTCTCCATTGGAGAGTTTGGCTGGCCCGGACCTTTCGCCGCTGAGCCCCTGTTTAGAGGCAAAGAGAATCAAAAACTCCAAGAAGGTGAGTGCACCTAATACCATACTCGCCAGCCAGCAAATCGGGTAGAGTTCATCAACCCAATAAGACAGCACAAATCCGCCCGCCAAAATGGCCAGGATCTTAAAGAAATTCGGATGTAGGTACAGTGCTTTAATCACGCTTTTAGGTCAATGGTTTTTAACGAGGAACTTCGATGGCTTCGGTAATCATATGGATGACCGTTTCGGGCGTCATGCCTTCCATTTCTCTTTCTGGACTCAAGATCATTCTGTGGTTGAGAATCGGTGGAAGAGCTCTTTTTACATCTTCTGGAGTTACAAAATCCCGACCGGCAATAGCAGCAAAGGCCTTACTGGTATTCATGGCTGCAATACTGGCTCGCGGACTGGCACCCAAATACAAATGAGGGTGGTTTCGGGTGTTTCCGATCAGTTCTGCGATGTAGCGCATGATCTTATCTTCCATGACCACTTGCTGAACCAGACCTTTGAATTGAGAGAGCTGACCGGGTTCCAAGATGGGTTGGATGAGTTTTTCGGGCTTCTCTGTTTTGCGTTCGTGGTGGGTTTTGATGATTTGTACTTCCTCCTCTACAGAAGGGTAGCCCACTTTTATTTTAAACAGAAATCGATCCAGCTGAGCTTCGGGAAGGGCATAGGTACCTTCTTGCTCTATGGGGTTTTGAGTCGCTAGAACCAAAAATGGCTCCCCCATGGGGTAAGTGGTTCCGTCAATTGTCGCTTGGCGCTCCTCCATGGTTTCAAAAAGGGCTGCTTGTGTTTTTGCAGGTGCCCGGTTGATCTCGTCAATCAAAATAACATTAGAGAAAATGGGGCCTTTTTTGAATTCAAAGTTGGATTGCTGCATATTGAAAACAGAGGTTCCCAGAATATCACTGGGCATTAAATCCGGTGTAAACTGAATACGACTAAAGCCCGTTTGGACCGTTTTTGCGAATAGCTTTGCGGTCAGGGTTTTCGCAATACCCGGAACCCCTTCAATGAGAACGTGGCCATCGACAAGAAGCGCAGCGATGAGCAGCTCGACGAAGTCCTCCTGGCCTACAATCACCTTGGACAACTCGGCTTTGAGTTCGGTTACCTTTTTGTTGAGATCCTCTAAGGGGATGCGGTTATCAAAATTCAAGTCATTGGATTCCATGGGCTTGTGCTTTAAAATTTTGTATTCTGTTTTCGAGCTGTTCCAGGATCGGATCGCTTATGGAATCCGCCTCCTGAACATTTTGGAGGAACTGAAACAACTGTTCAATTTGTTGAGGGGTGTGCTGACTTCTCGCCGCCAGCTGTTTAATAAAATCGCTGTCAATTTTTTCGGTTGGCAGGTAAAACTGGGTTCTGATGTACTCTAGAAAGAATTCAATTTTGTGCGAAGCAATACTCTTGCGTTGACTTCCTTCGTAATACATATCCCCAATGGTCCTTGTAAAGTTTAGAGACTGGTTCGTCAAAGGCGGGATTACCGGAATGGCGCGCTGTTTTCTTCTTCCCTGGAATATAATGTAGAGTAGGGCACCGATGAGGGCAAGGTAGTAGGCCCATTTAAACTCGGTCGTGTCCAGAAAGATCCGCATCGGGGAGACTTCTACCGTTTTTCCACGCTTGTAGTAGGCGTCGAGGTAAAGGGCGTCGTCGCTATGGAGATAGGAGGCCACTTGGGCCGTATAGTCCAAGTTGTTCTTCTCATTTAACAGGAAGTAATTTGTAAAGGATTCGGGTGCCAAGTGTAGCAGGATTTCTCCCTTCCCAAATTGACTGCGTACAAAATTCACCCGAGCTTCGCGCACTTCGCTCGTATCGCTCACCACTTTAACTGTTCCCAGGGTTTTGGTTGTGGTGGTGTCTATTTTGATAAAATAGCCCTTGGAATAATCCCGGTTCCAGGTGACTTTATTGGACGACGGAGGATCCTTGAGTAATGCGTATTCAAAGACAGGCTCTAGAGATTCATGATCAAAGACTCTTTGGGTCACCAAGCCAAGGGTATCGAGCAAGAAACCATCAATATTATTTGCAGAGACGAACAGGCGATTGCCCTTACTCACCCAATCGAGTATCACCTCGTTTTCGGCATCCCCAAAATTGACGCGACTGTTAACGAACAAAAAGGTTCCTTCAAGCTCTTCGTTTTGTAATAAATCAAAGGGTGGGCTGTAGGTTTCTCTGAGTCGATCTCCCCACTGTTCAGAGACCAGGGTTTTAAATACCCGTGTACCGTATGGGATTTTATGGCGACTGACATAAGAAGGATACCAATTGATGTCTTTGGGTTTGTTGTACTCCACAAACAAAAAACCGGCGATAATAATCGCTCCTAAAAACCCGTAGATGTAGATGTTCTTTTTCATCGGGTTTGCAGGTATTTTTGGAGTTTTTGGTAATCGTTTAAGGCTTGTCCATAGCTTCCTTGATCGATCGGGAAGTCTCCATACCAGGCGTAGTCATAAATGCGAACGACCCGACTCATCAGGGATTTGAGTTCTCCATCTTTAACCTCCTGAATGTATTCGTGGTTGGTTTTTTGCGGTTGCCAATCGATCCATTCGCCTTCTCTTAAGAGTTTTAAGCAAAGGATGAACTGGTAGCGCAGGGCCAAACGGTAATCCTGATTGGCCAGAGCTTCTGTGATCAGGGCGTCAATATCTTCCTCTTCCATGATCCTTTCTTCCTCTGAAAGATTGACCAGGTTTTTGTTTTTGCCTTCAAATCCAAACCCTCCTTTGTTGACTTTGAGAAAAAATCGGGCAATGAGGTAAATGAGTAAGGCGACCGCTATATAGGGTAGAGACTTAAAAAAGAGTGCTAGGTATTCCCCTGCCTTTTCACCCCCAAACAACCAGCTAAAAAAACGGTACAGCTGATTGCTGATCCAGGCCCTCACTCTGGTGAACCAATTGCTTTCGTTGGGCAGTTCCCGGTAGTCGTATTTATCATCCGCCTTAAAGGACTCCAAGTCAGATTCTTTCCAATCCAAGGCTTCCGGAACCAAAGTGTCGCGAAACATGCGAATCGTGTCTTGACTCTCTAAGCGAACTTGATTGGCCTTCAGTTTATCCGGAAGGGGGATTTCAAAATCCATAAATTCTTCCGGTCCTTCATCCAAAAGGTCATCCGTGGTCAGCGAATCCACGGCTTGATTTGTTTCCACTGTATCCACCGCTTTCTCTTCCTGGGCCCAACAAAGAGGGCCAAGGCAGCAGAGTAAAAGCAGTATGAATTGGTTCAGTGGTCGCAAGGCATTGATTTAATGAAGACTGTCGGTATTTCCGAGATCGCTGATGCGACCCATGGCGCCGGTTGAGGTCTTTTGTTCGTGCAGGTTAAAGTAGACCAGTACAATACTGACCAAGAGAATGATACGCATCAAAAATTGAACAACTGAACTCAGAATATTGATGGCCAAGTAAATAGGGTCGTTGAAAACATTCATGGATTCTGCATCGACTTCTCCTGTGAAGACCCCCATTTTAATCCACATATAAATGATGGAAGGCAAGGCGAAAGCGTAATTGGCCACCATGATGATAATGTACATGACCAGAAGTACAAAAAAGGTATTCCACCATTGGCCACTGACCAAATTAAAACCACCGGAAAAGGAGTCTCCAACCCCTCTTTTTTCAATAATGAGGATGGGAATACTCAAGGCCAGTGGAACGGCAAAATAGATTCCTGGTAAGATGCAGAACATGAGGCCCAAGAAAACAGTCAAACCAATGAGGATACCCAAGCCCATTAAGGGCCAAAAATTCTGGTAGGAATCTCTTTTGATGGTGGCGTAATCTGTTTTTCCGTTGTTAGCGGTATAGTTTTGAATGTAGCATACGACCGCTGCATTGGACATGATGTAGGTTACAAGACCAGAGATCACAAGCACGGCGAGGACTCCAAAAAGGATGACGAATTCTTCCTCTGAGGTTTGGTTGTTTTCCATCAAGCCCTGAAAAGACATCATTTCGCCAAAGTAATAGAGGTAGGCCCCTGTGGCGGCCAGTAAGACGAGCAGGTAGGGTCCCGATATTTTGAGAATAGCGCCCATAAAGGATCTGAACTCGAGGCGTATAAATCGAAAGGTATCAGACAGAACTTCTCCTAAATCTCGCTGTCTACGGAAGTTTACAGTGTCTTTGGTATTCATGTATGAAGTGTTTGGTTAGCGGTTTTCTTTTTGAGGTGTATAGGGTAAAAAACGTAATAAAACAGAATCAACGCCAGTGAGCTAAGGATGATTAAAACGGCCAGAAAGTCTGGCATTTCGGTATGTCGTGTTACATAGCCTTCTAAAAAACCAGCAATAACAAAAAAGGGTACAGTGCTGACCATGATTTTAAGGCCATTAATGACACCACGTTTAAAAGATTCCAGTCGGGTATAAGTGCCTGGAAATAAAATGCCATTGGCCAATACGAGTCCCGCAGCCCCGGCAATAACAATCACCGAAATTTCGATGGTTCCATGAATCCAAATCGTTCTCACCGACTCCCAGCCTACGCCCTGTTCAAAGAAGAAGTACTGGAAGCTCCCGAGCATAATGCCGTTGCGAAGCATGATCCACAGGGTGCCTACGCCCAAAAAGATTCCAAAAGCAAAGGCATAGGCGGCTACCCGAATATTATTGATGGTAATCCCCAAAAACATATTGAATTCCCCCATTTCTTTGTAGACCGCCATGGGGTCGTCGTTGGCTATATTTTCCAAGGTCATATTGACATAGGCGTCTCCCAAAATGGAACGAACAAAGCGTCCGTCATTGGCAGCGGAATAGGCGCCAACCAGCGAAAAAAAGAAAAAAACGAGAAAAGAAACCAACAGTTCCCGGTGGTGTTGTACGAAGAGAGTAGGAAACTCCGTTTTCCAGAATGAAATGATGCGGTTTCGGGATTCCCGACGTGTCTTGTAAATTTTTTGATGCGCTTGTACAGCGAGTCCGTTGAGGTACTGTGTTGTTTTGCTGTTTGGATAAAATGTTTGGGCGTAACTCAGGTGATCGGTAATCTCTATATACAGGTCTGCTAAAGCATCGGCCGAAAGGCTAGACGGGTTTTTGAGTGCCTTTTCGAATGTAGCCCATTTATCCTTATTTTGTCTGACGAAGGCCGCTTCGCGCATGTAGTAGGGTTTGAAGTAAAGAAAGGAAAACTATGGATCAATTTCAAGTTGAAACCGCGCAAAATGTACAAATCGACCACCGGGTTGCAGATTTGGGACAGCGAATGCTGGCTTATATCGTGGACAGCATCGTGATTGCCTTGTACACCATCGGGGTGATCTATATCCTGGTTTCTTTGGAAATTGATTGGGGCGATATGTGGGCCCTTTACCTTTTGGCCACTTTACCCGCTTTTATGTATTACGTTTTACTTGAAACCTTAACCAATGGTAAAACCATCGGTAAAAGTTTGGTGAATATTCGGGTGGTTCGCCTCGACGGCACCAAGCCGAGCTTTTCGGGCTATTTTATCCGTTGGTTATTGCGCATTATTGATGTGGTATTGACTTCAGGAGGAGGGGCTGTACTGACCATTCTGCTCAGAGGGCATGGTCAGCGTATTGGCGATATTGCCGCGGGAACGACAGTTATTAATGAGCGGAAACGGCTCAGTATTGAAGAAGCCTTTAAGTCGAATTTGCCCGAAGGCTATACCCCGCGTTTTCCGCAGGTAACGGTTTTGACGGATCAGGATATGGACACCATCCGAGATCTCTTTTACTCGGCTCGTCGAAAGGGGGATCACAAGGTCATTATCAGTCTTGCTGACAAAATAAAAGAACTCACTGGAATCCAGACGGACCTCACACCGATGGAACTCGTCCAGGTGGTGATCCATGACTTCACCTACTATACACAGCAGTAATTAGAGCAACTCAGGAAAGAGGCTTTCTTTTTGACCACTTTGGTGAAAGTAACGGTCCAAAACCAGTAAGCCCAAGAGCTTTTCGCGGGCTGGGTTCTGAAAACGCTTGACATACTCCTGGGCGTTTTTGATGATTTGGTTCGCTTCTTCTGGATGCTGCAGGTAGTATTCAATTTGCTGTTCCACATCCGAAAAATCATCTGCCACAGCAATGAAGTGCTTTCCGGCAACCAATTCCCCTTCCATAAACCAGCTTTCTCTTTTGGGCACTGGCATCAGGGCAATGGAATTACTCGACATCACCCATTTGAGGTTACTCGCCACATCCACCCCTTCCAAACAAAGAACAAATTTGTGTTCCAGGTGGTAACCGATACTCACTTTGGGTTTGTACCACTGATCGTGGGTAGTCCCTTTGTTAATTTGCCCTAGATCGCAAAGCGGGTGATCGAAGTGCTTTTCATAAAAGGCCAGGCGGTCTGGTTTTTGTCGGCTGAGGTGGCCCCGTCCAAATAGGATGTTCTTTTTCTTTTCGTAGGGAATTCGGTCCTCTACAAAATGAAAGTGTCGGATGGCGTTAAAACGCAGAAGTATATTCCCTTGATTGGGTTCAGAAATTGGTCTGGTTTTAACCAGGGTGGGTTGCTCAAATCGCTCGGTATTGTCTCCAAAATGAACCCTTAATTGGAGGTCTTTTGGGAAGTACCGGGAGGACTTAAGCAGATCGAAATAGTAGGTTTTTAATTTACCGGGAAGATCGATTTCGGCCAGGGTAGGCCAGTATTGCTCAGGTTCGAAGCTTCCCTGAAATTTCATGTAGTAGTCCAGCCTTCTTTTCAGCTCGGCTTGATCTTTTTGAGCCTGTTTTTGCCAATACCCTGCTCCGGGACGTGACCCCATGCGTTTTTGTATTTCCATCAGCCCTCCATTGAGGTAGTAGAAAAAAGACGAGTTTGACAACAGGGAAGACATATTAAAAGGCTTCGGCTTTCTTGATGTAGATGTTTTCCATCGGCCATTCTCCGTCGTCGATCTCCACCGCATTGATTTTGTCGACAACGTCCATACCCTCGATGACTCTTCCAAAAGGGGTATAGCTACCATCCAGGTGATAGGACCCTGGTCGAGTCACCACGATAAAGAATTCGTATGGCGAGGCCAATTTATGGGGGTTGTCTCGTTCGCTGCTCGGCATGGATATGGTTCCCCGATGGTGTTTATGCCCTTTACGGGTGTCGGGAGGTAAGAGGTAGCGCCCGATTGTTCTGCGCTTTTTGGAGGTCTTCGTGTTGTCCGAATTCCCCCCTTGAATAATGAAGTTGGGTACCACCCGATGAAATTGGGTGTCATCGAAATACCCCTTTTTTGCCAAATAGATGAAGTTGGCTTTGTGGTAAGGCACGTTATCGTAGAGTTCGATGGTGAAGGAGCCCATGCTGGTCGTTATTTTGACTTTGGATTCCTTTACTTCTTTGGCGTAGTTAAAGAAGAAATCAATGGCGTTTTCCTCATTCAGTTTAAAGGTATCCTTGACTTGTTCCTCAACCGCGGTCTGCGCGGCAGTAGAAGAACTATCCGCTGAAATTGAATTATTTTTGGCGTTTGTCTCCGAACTAGAGGCAGCCTCCTTTTCTTTTTTTTCGGTAGAATCACAACTGAAAAAAAGCAGTCCAACCAGAAAGAGGGGGTAGAGAATAGATGTGTTGCGCATGAAATTTGATGATTTTCTTCGGCTTGTGCCAAAATTAGGAAAACTGAATCTTCCGGGCGAGAATGCCCAGGACCTTATGGCTCCTCCCATGAGGCGCAGCTGGATGGAGGCGCAGAGCAAGAACAATCTGAATCCGCGGGAAGCGGGTGTTTTGGCTTTGGTCTATCCCAACCCAGAAAAAGAAGCGATGCTCTTGTTTATTCTTCGCCGTACCTATTCTGGTGTTCATTCTGGACAAATGGCTTTTCCGGGAGGAAAAAAAGAGTCTTCGGACCAGGATCTTTGGGAAACTGCTTTAAGAGAAACAGAGGAAGAAGTGGGAGTTCCACGCCAAGTGGTGCAGTACCTGACCAAGCTGACAGAAGTCTATATACCGCCCAGTAACTTTTTGGTACAGCCTTATCTGGGGTGGTGCGAAGAAAAACCACCTTTAGCCAAACAAGAGGAGGAAGTGGAGGAGATCATTGAGATTTCTGTCGGGGAATTATTTTCCCGAAAGAGCCACATCAATGCGGAAATCAGTACCTCCTACGCTAACAAAATGGAGGTGCCGGCCTATCATGTTCAAAACCAGATCATTTGGGGAGCAACGGCCATGATGTTAAGCGAAATCGAAGCGCTTTTCGCGGAGACCGAATAAGAGTTTTGTAAATTTAGCCACTCTATGGGTTTATTTAAACGCAATCCTTTTGGTCATAATCTCTTCATGAAGCGGTGGTTAATCCGCATCTTGGGACTGATGACCCATTCCCGGTATAAAGGGTTTAATTCCCTTCAAATAGAGGGCTCAGACATTGTTCGTTCACTCCCAGAGAACAATGTTCTCTTTGTCAGTAATCACCAGACTTATTTTGCAGATGTGGTGGCTATGCTCCATGTTTTTTATGCGAGTCTGGCAGGAAGAGAAGACTCGATTAAGAATGTAGGCTACCTCTGGAACCCCAAACTGAATATCTATTACGTGGCGGCAAAAGAAACCATGAGTAAAAGTCTTTTGACCCGTTTACTGGCCTACGCCGGATCGATCAGTATTGAGAGAACCTGGAGAGCCGACGGAAAGGATGTCAATCGTCAGGTGAAGATGAGTGATATCACCAATATCGGAACGGCTCTGGACGATGGCTGGGTCATTACCTTTCCTCAGGGAACAACAAGACCTTGGAAGCCTCTGCGCAAAGGAACTGCTCACATCATCAAAAACTACAAGCCTATCGTGGTGCCGGTCGTGATTGATGGATTCCGCCGATCTTTTGATCGCAAGGGATTATACATCAAAAAGAAAGGCATACTACAATCGATCCAAATCAAAGAGCCTCTGGAAATTGATTACGAAAATGAGTCCGTCGCCGAAATCATTGAAAAACTAGAGTACGCCATTGAGCAGCACCCTTCTTTCCTCAAAGTGATTCCCCAAGAGGAATTGGCGGCCTACGAAGAGGACCACCGCAAGCGGGAGTGGAGATACTAAGAATCCGAATTACAGTACAATCTTGTTTTTTCCTGCCATTACTTTAGAGAGTTCAGGGTAATTGGAAATAAAGGTCTGTATGATGAAATCCAGGGGAACGTCTTCAAAATGACCGTAGTCCTCCACGTATTCCATAAACTGATCCTGGGCCTGATTGTATTCCTGAATTACGGCATCCTGACTCCCGTCAAATTCCAAAACATCGACCTGGTAAAGTGCGCAGAGTTCTTTGTTAAAGGCCGTTGAGGTCTTTCTCCAAGCCCCATCGATGTAGAGTTCAGCAATTCCATGTGGAGCCAAATCAGCTGTTCCCAATTTAGCTGCCAATCGTTCTATGGCTAAGTGATTGGTGACCTTGGCTAGGCGCAATCGAGCGGGTATTCCCAAGGCCCGAGCGGCAGCAATTAAAAGGGTTGATTTGTCAATGCAATGACCCTCTTGTTGGGTTGCGATAAAACTGGCCTTGTAGTTTTCGGCTTGTTGATAGATCACAAAGGGATTGTAGCGCCATCCATCTCGGATGCGAACAAAGAGTTGGGCTATTTGTTCTTGCCGCGGAAGGGACCGAAAGGGGGAGATCAATTCCTGTATAACCTCAGTATTGTAATCAAAAAAGGAGGTTTCGACGAGGTATTCTTTCATACTTCAATACGTCGTAATTCCTGGTGGTTTCTTCTCAGTTTACGGATCAAGAACCCATAGAGTAAAAAGTAGATAATACCCATGAGCGACAGAATGGCAAATCCTCCGATCCCCACAGCCATAAGTAGAACCTGTTTGTATTGAACCAGGGTTAATCCATCGGCTTCCAAATCCCGGGGGAAGAGCTCCATCAAGTTAGGAGTCGTGTAGATCCCTGCCATGACCAATAGAACGACAATTAAGGCGGCGGAAAGACTAAAAATCACATAGTATTTAACGGTCTTTCTGGTTTTTAGGATGTTGTTCATCAGTTTTTGGGAATCGTCCAAAACCGAAATTTCTTTGTACCTCTTGTAAAAGAGATAGATGAAGTAAAGCGCGATCAGGTAGTAAACCGCATTGAATCCAAATAGCCAGTTGCTAATTCCCAATTGGGCGTATATATCAAAGCCGGATTGAGCGGACGGCAACAGGTAGATCAAATGAGGTAACACCAATTCGATCAAACTGATGATAAGGATCCAACGGACGACCGAGGTCGACTTTTTCCAGATCATTTGCTGAATATCCTGGTAGCTTAGTTTCGGCAAGTCTTGCTCTTCTTGCTGCCAGTGTTGTTTTAAGAGTTCCAGTTCATCCATTTCTCAGGGGTTCAGAATGGTTCTTAATTTATTTTTAATCCGATTCATTTTTACCCGGGCATTCACCTCGCTAATACCGAGGGTGCCGGATATCTCGGCGTAATCTTTATTTTCTAAGTACAAAAAGACCAACGCTTTGTCAATATCATTCAACTGCTTGATCGCTCCATACATGAGTTTCAGTTGCTGTTCCTGGGTGTCGTCGTATTGGTCTGCTTTGATCTTAAACAAGACCGAGTCATACTCCTGTGTGCGAACCCGTTTTTTGGATTTGCGGTACAGGGTAATGGCCGTATTCAAAGCCACCCGATACATCCAGGTACTGAATTTGGACTCTCCTCTGAATTTAGGGTAAGCCTTCCACAACTGAATGCTTATTTCTTGAAACAGATCGTTGTGGGAATGCGCATCATTGGTGTACAGACTGCACACTTTGTGCACAATGTTCTGATTGCTTTCCAGCTCACTCACAAATTGATGTTCCAGTTCTTTATTCAAAGGCGGTTAGTTAATTAGTTGGTAGAAGACAAGAGTCCTGACAGTTGGTCTACACTATGATCAATTTGTTACACTAATTTCTGTAATCCAAAGCCGGTGCGCGATCGCCAATGAGAGGCTCATAGACGAAATCCGCTCCACGCCGTTCGTTGAACTCTTCTTTAGCCTCTTTGATGAGTTTGGGATTTTTGAAAAGTTCAATCCCGGTAAGGGTCAGGGTCTTGGAAGCCAGGACCATTCCTTTGATACCAATACTGGTGCCGCCAGCAGCTACAGCCTGCCAGCTGTGCGCAGGGGTTCCCGGTACCCAGGTTGCTGTTCTAAATCCTACAGTGGGTACCACAAAACTAACATCCCCCACATCCGTTGAGCCACCCGCTCTGCCAATTTCGGAATAGGGCTGTACTTCCTGACTAACACTCAGCGGTCTGGGCGAAGCTAAAGTCTTTGCGATTTTTTCGCCAAAGGCCATTTCTTCCTGGGTATAGGTGTAACCGCCTAGTTTAGCCAGTTTGGAATAGACCAGTTTTTGCAAGGTCGAATTGGGTAGGAGCTCGTGTACCCCGTTGATGATTTCATACTCCATGCGGGTTTCTGTCCCTATGGCTGCCCCTTCTCCTGCCTTGACAATGCGGTTAAAAATTGCTCGGACTTCGTCTCTTTGCGGGTGACGAGCATAGTAGTAAACCTCGGCGTAATCAGGGACTACATTAGGTGCTTTTCCGCCATCGGTAATGACATAATGAATTCTGGACTCTTGCGGTACGTGTTCTCGCATCATATTGACCATAGCGTTCATGGCTTCAACACCGTCAAGGGAAGAACGTCCTTGTTGCGGCGCTCCTGCGGCGTGGGCTGCGGTACCATAAAAGCGGAACTTAGCCGAAATATTGGACAGGGCGGCAGCAGAGTTGGCTGCATTTGAGGAGCCGGGATGCCAGTGCAGTGCCACGTCGACATCGTCAAATACCCCTGCTCGAGACATGTATACTTTAGCACCACCGCCTTCTTCTGCCGGACATCCGTAAAAACGAATACGCCCTTCTGTTTTAGAACTCACGAGCCAATCTTTTAATGCGATGGCGGCGGCGGTAGACGCTGTTCCAAAAAGGTGGTGTCCGCAGGCGTGGCCGCCAATTTGACCTGCAGATGCTTTTTGGGGTTCTGCCTTTTGAGAAAGACCTGGTAGGGCGTCGAATTCTCCCAGAATGGCGATGACAGGGCCTCCAGTGCCAAATTCTGCCATAAACGCTGTAGGAATGTCGGCGATTCCTGCGGTAACGGTAAAGCCGGCATCTTTGAGGGTTTTTTGAAGGAGGGCGGAACTTTTGGTTTCTTGGTATCCCATTTCTGCCCATTCCCAGATCTGCAGGGCTATGTCTTCGTACTTGTCGGTTTGGTTGTCGATGGTCTGAAGGGCCTTCTTTTCGGATTGCGCTTGAAGAGGAAGGGCAACACCCAAGACCAAAAGAAGGAGGAGGGTAAAATTACTTTTCATGGTGTGGTTCTTTTGCATAAAGATAAGCGAAACATCCCCTTGTTGGAGTAGGGCAACATTTGGCAATGCACTACCTTTGTTTATTATATAGATCATGAATATACCCCAGTCGAGTTTTCCGCGCGTAGTCATCATAGGAGGTGGATTTGCTGGCCTTTCTCTGGCTAAATCCCTTTGTCGAAAAGAGGTGCAGGTGGTGCTGATTGATAAGCACAACTACCACACTTTTCAACCGCTCTTGTACCAGGTTTCGACGGGTGGTCTCGAACCGGATTCCATCGCATATCCGATACGAAAAGTCTTGCAGGGTTTCCCCGATTTCTACTTTAGGCTGGCAGAGGTGGAACAGGTCGATCCAGAGAAGAAGACAATTGTTACCTCTATCGGCCCCTTGGAGTACGATTCTTTGGTCATCGCTGCGGGAACAGAAACGAACTTTTTTGGAAATGCCTCTTTGGAAGAGAACAGTATGGCGATGAAGACGATTCCACAATCGCTCAATCTCCGAAGCCTGATCCTCCAGAATTTCGAAAATGCCTTACTCACGGACGATCTTCATCAGCGAGACGCGCTTATGAATTTTGTTATTGTTGGAGGTGGCCCGACGGGTGTAGAG
>CAZLGZ010000042.1:5064-17432 GCA_964558965.1 uncultured Flavobacteriaceae bacterium | reverse complement strand
TTTTGATCACCGAGGCTGACATATCGTCATCCAGGGTAAACTTGGTGCGTTCCCAATCACAGGAGCAACCCAATTTTTTCAGTTGTTTTAGAATAACGCCCCCGTACTCATCCGTCCAAGCCCAGGCATGCTTCAGAAACTCTTCCCGAGACAAGGTCGACTTCTCGATACCCTGGGATTTTAAATGCGCTACCACTTTGGCTTCTGTCGCAATACTCGCGTGGTCGGTCCCCGGAACCCAGCAGGCATTCAGGCCTTTTAACCTGGCCCGTCGTATCAATACGTCCTGAAGGGTGTTGTTCAACATATGCCCCATGTGCAAAACCCCAGTCACATTCGGAGGGGGAATCAGTATGGTGTACGGCTCTCTCTCGTCTGGTACAGAGCGGAACATATGGTGTTGCATCCAGTAGTCATACCACTGTGATTCTACCTGAGACGGATCGTATTTTGATGGAATATCCATGATTTCGGTACAGTTTTTGGACTTCACTCGTTGACTGATATAAAAAAAACCGGAAAAAGCATTCCGGCTTCAGGCAATCGTAGTGAATACGAAACAAAAATAACGAACGTTATTACATAACAAAAGAATTTTGGGAGCAGGAGCTTTTCTCCTAATTTTGAAAATTCGATTAAACTAAGCAAAGATGAAAAAAGCAGTACTTTTCTTATTTCTCGGTTGTTTTGCACTTGCGGTTAACGCACAAGACAAAGTGGCCAAAATTGAGTTTAAGACCGAAACCATTGATTACGGAAAAGTGGAGCGCGGCAGCAACGGTGTTCGCACCTTTGAATTCACCAATACAGGTGCTATTCCTTTGGTGATCACTGATGTAAAATCAAGTTGTGGATGTACAATCCCGAAAAAACCAGAGCAGCCCATCGCTCCTGGAGAAACCGGTATTATTGAAGTAAAATACGATACCAATAGAGCTGTTGGTCCTTTCCGTAAGGCCATCACGGTAACTTCCAATGCGGATACACCGACCAAGGTGTTGAAGATTAAAGGAGAATTGGTAGAAGGAGCCAAGTAATTCATCTCCCTTCAAAAGAATTAGAACCCTGATCAGAAATGGTCAGGGTTTTTCTTTGAATACATCTTTCAGCACAAAAGAAAAAGACAACTCCCGGTTGTAGCGCTCAATACGCACCTTGACACGCTTCCCTTCGCGTTCATTCAGCATCTGAATGATTTCTTGGAGTTTGTACTCGTGAACCTTCTTGCCATTGACCGCCAAGATGATATCTCCCTGCTGCAATCCAGCCTCATCTGCCGGACTCCCCGCTCGAATACCGGAAACCACAATCTCAGGAACTAAACTGATACGGGTGCGGGGTTCTAAAAGGATTTTAACGCTCCCTATAGCCGTTCTGTCGTCTGACTTCACTCGTCCGTGAACATCAGCAATCCGTTCCCGAATCAGACGCACCCCGTTGTGCTGAATATCAATACCGGCAAGATTGTACTGGAAAGGATCCTTATAATACCCGTTCTTTTTGAGATACAGGCGGCTGTTTTTGTAATCCACCACCAGATTAAACCTTTTGAGGACCTCTCCCCCCACACTGCCATTGCGATCCGCTAAGTTGATGATATTGGCAAAGGAATCGCGGAAGGGAAATGCAGCCTTGGTTTCTATGAGCTGATAATTCCCGATTCGGAAAGCTTTAATCTTGGTCCGGAGTCCGTGTATCTCGCCACTGAGTCCCTTCCCAAGAAATTCTTCAAAGTTCTTTTCGGGCACATCCAGCCCCTGCTCGAGGTCTCTAAATAACCAAATGGCATCACTACTTCCCGTATCGACCAGCAACTTCACCTCCCTCTCGGTATTGTCTTCGAGAGTGACCACTCCTTCTACAAAAGCTTTTTTCTTTTGGAGAATCAGGGGAATCTCCTGCATTTTTCTAAGCTTATCGGCCTTGAGTGTTCCGGGTTTATGAAAACGAATAAACTTCTTGCTGTAATTGACTTCTACGGTAAAAGAACTGAAGACTTCCCAGCCAATAATACCGTGAACCGGTCGGCCTAAGGAAGCGGATAGGTTCAACTCGCGGTCCAGGACCACAAACATATTTTGATTCATCGATCGAGCTCTACCAATCGAGAACTGGTTATTCTCAGACTTTAGCGCTTCGATGGGAGGACCATCGCCCAAGCCTTTTAAGCTAATGGTCGAAACATCATTGATCTGAATCGAATCCTCATCGGTCAGGTTGAATAAAATGGGGCTACTCACTCCCGTATCCAGAATAAAGGAGAGCTCCGACCCATTCACATCCATCGGAATGATCATCAAGTTATTGATCAACTCAAACCGAATTTTTTCTTGCTCGACTCCTTTTGGCAAAAGAAAACGCTGAGCACTGACCCAACTCACCATCCCGAGCAAACACACAATCAACATCCCTTTTTTCATACGCCAGAAATTTCCTTCTTAAGGTACAAAAAACCCATGTCTTTTGCTTTCTCCTCCCCTATTTCTCATTTTTGTAGCCTATTATTGATCCCTTATGCCGAGTATTTCAGAAAAAGGGCTGCAGATGCCCGCTTCCCCCATCCGAAAACTAGTCCCCTATGCAGAGGCCGCCAAAGCTTCGGGCAAACAGGTTTTACACCTGAATATCGGACAGCCGGATATCCGCACCCCCAAAGAAGCCTTAGACGCCGTGCGCCAAGCGCCGATTACAACATTGGCCTATAGCCGAACAGAGGGATCAGCGGAGTACCGTTCAAAAATTGCGCAGTACTACGCCAAACACGGAATTGCGGTAGAAGCAGAAGACATTATCGTCACCACAGGAGGTTCGGAAGCCCTTTCTTTTGCCATGGGTACCATTGCTGACCCCGGAGATGAAGTCATCATTCCAGAGCCGTTCTACGCCAACTACAATGGCTTTGCGCAAGCCAATGGGATTACCGTCAGAGCAGTACCTTCTCGATTTGAAGATAATTTTGCCTTGCCTCCTATCCCGGAATTCGAAAAGCGGATCAATCAAAATACCAAGGCCATCCTTCTGTGTAATCCAGGGAACCCAACCGGGTACCTCTACACCCAGGAGGAAATTGAGCAATTGACTGCCTTGGCCCTTAAACACGATATTTTCTTGATAGCCGACGAGGTCTATCGCGAGTTTGCCTACGACGGCAGAAAGCACCATTCCATTATGACCCAAGCTGGGCTAGAGAACCACGCCATATTGGTGGACTCGGTCTCGAAGCGCTACAGCATGTGTGGAGCCCGCATCGGCTGCCTTGTTTCCCGAAACAAGGAGGTCATTCAAGCCAGTTTAAAGTTTGCACAGGCAAGACTTTCGCCCCCGACCTTGGCCCAAATCGCCAGTGAAGCTGCCCTGGACACCCCGGAACAGTACTTTACAGAGGTCATTGGTGAATACGCCGAACGAAGAGATATTCTTATCGCTGCTTTAGAAAAAGCTGAAGGCATCCGTGTGGCAAATCCGGGAGGAGCTTTTTACTGCATTGCTGAGCTCGAAGTTGACAATGCAGAAAATTTTGCTCAGTGGTTACTACAGGACTTTGATATCGATGGAGAAACAATTATGGTTGCTCCGGCAGAAGGATTTTACTCGACCCCCGGACAAGGCCGAAATCAGATTCGAATCGCCTATGTTCTGGAAAAAGACAAACTAAAAAGGGCCGCCCATATTTTGGAAACAGGCCTTCAACAATACAACAAAGCGTGACCATCCACGAGAACTACTCGCTAAAAAATTACAACACCTTTGGCATTGATGTCAAGGCTCGGTTTTTCGCAGAAGTAACTGGCCTGATGCAATTGCGCAAATTGTTGGACCTAAGTGTTTACCCTAATCGTTTTGTATTGGGGGGAGGCAGCAACCTTCTCCTCATTGACGATATCGACGCCTTAGTGATGCACATTGCACTCAAAGGAATTCACATCTTTGAGGAAGAGGAAGACTATGTCATCATCAAAGCCATGGCCGGTGAGAATTGGCATGAGCTTGTACTCTGGTGCTTAGAAAGAGACTACGGAGGAATCGAAAACCTTTCTCTGATCCCCGGAAATACAGGAACAGCACCCATTCAGAATATTGGAGCGTACGGTGTGGAACTCAAGGATGTTTTTGTCAGTTGCGAAGCCATGGATATGGAAAGTCTGGAACTGGTAGAACTCACCAAAAAAGATTGCCAATTTGGATACCGTGACTCCATTTTTAAAGGGGTTGCCAAAGGAAAATACATCATCACCTCTGTCAAACTAAGGCTGACGAAAAAAGCCCACATCATTCGGACCGATTACGGAGGGGTCCAGGATCAACTCGAGCAAATGGGGGTAAAAGTTCCCGGGATTCAAGAAGTCTCCAAGGCCATCATCCACATCCGCCAGAAAAAACTGCCCGACCCGAGCTTATTGGGCAATAGCGGGTCTTTCTTTAAAAACCCAGTCCTCGAAAAGTCTCGACTACTCCCTTTGCAGGATAAGCACCCGGAAATGCCTGTATACGAGGTATCCGAAACCCTGGCCAAATTGCCCGCAGGCTGGCTGATCGATCAGTGCGGCCTAAAAGGCTACCGACAGGGAGATGCTGGTGTACACGAGCGACAAGCCTTGGTCTTAGTCAACTACGGAAAGGCAAGCGGTCAGGATGTCTTGCAGCTCGCCAGGACGGTCCAAGACCGGGTCGAGGAAGAATTTGGAATTCGTCTGGAACCAGAAGTGAATATATTGCCCTAAAAAAGGAAAGACCCCTGCAGGATTATTTTCCTCCAGAGGTCATACCAAACCAAACTAACCAAATTTATTTCAAAGCCTTTCGAATTCGCCGGAAGGCATTTTTTTTATTTTAGCTTCGTTATATCTACGGATCAAATCCCCGTTTGGATTTTTAGACCAAAAAAAATTCATGAGTACGCTGCTCGAGAAACACATTATACAACTGCTACACGAGCGCGATGAAAAAGCCATCTCCTTGCTGTACGAGCACTATGGTGACACTTTATTCGGGGTGGCGAACAAGGTCGTTCGAGACGAGGAATTGGCGCAGGACATCCTGCAGGAGAGTTTTGTCAAAATCTGGAAAAACTCCGAAAGCTATGACCCTTCTAAGGCCAAATTATTCACTTGGCTTTTTCGAATTACCCGAAATACAGCAATTGACAAATTGCGCAGTGCGCAAAATAGATCCGACAAAGAAATCCAAATTGACGTTTCGGACGTATATACTATTGGAGTTCAGGGAATCCGACCCGACGAAATGGATATGGAAGAAAACCTGGCCAAGATCGATCCCAAATACAGGGAAGTCTTGGAAGCCTTGTTTTTTGTAGGACTGACCCAGCAGGAAGCCAGTGAAAAACTGGATATACCGTTGGGAACCATCAAGTCAAGATTAAAGATCGGCTTGAGAGAACTTCGGAAGATTTACGGTGACGGACCCTTGGTCCTCTTTGCAATTTTAAGTTATTGGCTATGAAAGAAAAAGTACGCGTTTTTTTAGAAGGAGATCACCTGGAGCAGTACCTGCTAGGCAGCAGCTCAACGGAGGAGTCTTTGCGTGTAGAACGCTATATAGCACTTTATCCTGAGGTGCGAGAAGCCTATGACGAATTGCAAGAGAACCTCGAGATTTACGCTCGACTTCACGCCAAGAAGGCTCCGGAAAACCTCAAAGAAGAGATCCTGACCAACATCAGAACCCTTCAGCGAAAACGCAGTTCCTTTTTCCGTTTTGGTATAGCGGCCAGTATTGCAGCCCTTGTCTGCATTGCAGTGACTTACTACTTCTGGAACGAGAACAAGACCCTTTCTTTGGAAAACGAAATGGTGCAAACCCAAATTCGCAACCTGGAGATGGACATGAAATTACAATTGGAAGACATCCGCAACCAATACATTGTGCTGAACAACCCGAACACGCGCAAATTCAATGTTCGCGGAAACCGCAAAGCCCAGGAGCTCAAGGCAATCGCCTACATCAACCCGATCAAGAAATTGTCCTACATCAATGTACAGAACCTGCCCCAGTTACCGGAAGACCAGTGCTACCAGATGTGGGCCGAAGTCAATGGAGAGATGGTCAACCTCGGAATCATCAACAAAGGCCTGGACAAAGAGCAACTGTTGGCCCTGCCTTATGGCGACAAGGCGATTTCATACATCACCATTGAATCCCAAGGAGGAACCAACAGTCCGACGGTCCAGAATATCGTGGCCAACTTTGACTACCACCAATCCGGGAATTAGTCCCTGTAAGAGAGAAGATTTAGCCCATTCTTTTCGTATTTTTGCTCTATGAAATTAGCAATCCTTACTATTGGGTTACTCGCCCTTGCTTTCGCGGGTATTGCCATTAAAATCTGGTCCAAAAAAGACGGCAAATTTGCCGGCACCTGTGCCAGTCAGAATCCTTTTCTGAACAAGGAAGGAGAAGCCTGCGGTTTTTGCGGTAAAGCGCCAGACGAAATGTGTCAGCGCGAAGCGATGGAATCAGCTTAAAACCATTTCATTTGTCTACACCCCCTATCCAAGAGTGGATTGAAGCCGCCAAAAAAGGCGATCAAAAAGCATTTAGCGCCCTTCTGGATCAATTCTGGCCAGCCGTCTACGGTTTTCAACTCAAGCGCACAGAAGACGAAGCAGAGGCGGAGGATATTACCATACAATCTTTTTCTAAAGCCTTTGATCAACTGGAGCAGTACGATCCGGATTACGCCTTCCAGACCTGGCTTATCGCCATTTCGAAGAACCTGCACATCGACCTGCTTCGGAAGAAAAAGTCCCGGCGCCTAGACGAAATTGAACTCCCCGGAAATACCCAAGCAGACCGGGTCTTGGATGAATCCCCTACCGCGGAAGACCTTATCATCCAACAGCAGAATCTCAAAAAGCTTTTGGGCTGTATTAAGCAGCTCAAACCGGCCTATCAAGAGGTCCTTCAGTTGCGGTATTTTCAGGAGCTTCCCTACAAAGACATTGCGGTCCAACTCAACGAATCATTGAGCAGCGTTAAAGTCAAACTTTTGCGTGCCAAAAGACTGCTGGCCGAAATCATTCGGGAAGAAGCCGAAAACTAGAGAAAACAACCCTGCTTCGTATATTTGCACTAAAATAATTTGCAGGATGAGTGAGCTAGCAGTTGAGGCAAAAAAAACGAGAGAGGGAAAGCCCAAGTGGTTACGTGTAAAACTACCGACCGGTAAAAAATACACCCAACTTCGCGGATTGGTCGATCAGTACAACCTACACACCATTTGCACCTCCGGAAGCTGCCCCAATATGGGAGAATGCTGGGGGGAAGGAACAGCAACTTTCATGATCCTCGGAAACGTCTGTACCCGTTCCTGCGGTTTCTGCGGTGTAAAAACAGGGCGCCCCGAAGCAGTAGACTGGGAAGAACCTGAAAAAGTGGCCCGCTCCATCAAAATTATGCAGATTAAGCATGCCGTTCTCACTTCGGTAGATCGGGATGATCTAAAAGATATGGGATCCATCATTTGGTCCGAAACTGTTCAAGCCATTCGCCGAATGAATCCGGAAACAACTCTGGAAACCCTCATTCCCGATTTTCAAGGGGTCACCACCCACTTGGACCGTATTCTGGAGGTTGCCCCAGAAGTCATCTCTCACAATATGGAAACGGTACGTCGCCTGACCCGTCAAGTGCGTATTCAAGCGAAATACGATCGCAGTCTGGAGGTTCTACGCTACCTCAAGGACAATGGAGCGCACCGGACTAAATCAGGTATTATGCTCGGACTCGGAGAAGAAGCTTCAGAAGTCAAGCAGAGTCTTGTTGATTTGCGAGAAGCGGGGGTTGATGTGGTTACCCTGGGTCAATACTTGCAGCCTTCCAAAAAGCATTTACCGGTTCAGCGTTTTGTCAGTCCGGAAGAGTTCAAGGAATACGAACTACTGGGTAAAGAACTCGGTTTCCGCCATGTAGAGAGCGGACCACTGGTTCGATCTTCCTACAAGGCCCATAAGCACATTCAATAAGCTCCTATGTTACGTGTTGGAATCAATGGGTTTGGTCGTATCGGCCGGCGTTTTTTTCGCCTGCTCGCCCAAAGAGAGGAACCCATTGAAATCGTTGCAATTAACGATTTATCAGATGCCCAAACGCTAGGTCATCTCCTCAAATACGACAGTCTGCACGGCCGAATGACCGAAGACCTGGAGATCAAAGAAAACGCTCTTCACTTCCGTGGGCGCTCTATTCCCATTACACAGCACTCTTCCCCTGAAGATATTCCCTGGTCAGACCTTGGAGTAGATGTCGTAGTAGAGTGCAGTGGTAAATTCAAAACCAAAGCAGCGCTTGAAGGGCATCTCAAGCAAGGAGCCCGAAAGGTCATTCTCAGTGTTCCTCCCTCGGATAGCTCCATGAAGATGCTTGTATTAGGGGTCAACGATCATGAATGGACAGGGGAAGACGATTGTATTTCTCTGGCTTCCTGCACGACCAATAACGCTGCTCCCATGATTCAGCTCATCGATGACCTCTGCGGAATTGAACAAGCTTATATTACTACGGTTCATTCCTATACCTCTGATCAGCAACTGCACGATCAGCCTCACCGGGATTTACGAAGAGCTCGAGCAGCCACTCAGTCCATTATTCCTACTACTACAGGCGCGGCCAAAGCCTTGACCCAAATCTTTCCACACCTCAGTGATGTGATCGGTGGTTGCGGTATTCGCGTACCCGTTCCCAATGGTTCGCTGACCGACATCACCTGTAATGTCAAGAGAGAAACCTCTATTGAAGTTTTGAATCGGCATTTCGAAGAGGCTTCCCGAGGTGCTTTCAAAGGAATTCTCGAATACACAGAAGATCCCATTGTCTCGGCAGACATAAACAATAGTTCTTATTCCTGTACGTTTGATTCACAGATGACCTCCGTTATTGGACGGATGGTAAAAGTCATCGGCTGGTACGATAATGAAAGTGGTTACAGCTCAAGACTCATCGATGTGTTATCTTTAATGTTGGAAAAGAAATTTGTTTGAGTAAAACTATTCTCTTAATTACGAATCAATTACGGCGGCTCTTACCCGCCCTGCTCCTTTTGTGCCTACTCCTTCCGGCCCAGGCCCAGGACCTGAAAAAGATTGACTACAAGCGAATTTCTATCGATTCCCTTCACCGAAGAGCACTGGTACAACAACATCAAAACAAGGGCAAAGAGGCCTTTGAGTCTTTGGAACACGCCGCAATGGCTTCCGAAAAACAGGAAGATCTGCGTGAATTGATCGATACCTATCACCTCTTCGCTCGTTTTCATTTAGAAAATGGCGATCTGGATTCAGCAGATTTTTATATACAGTCTGCCCGTATCCGATTAGGCACCCAAGATTACCG
The DNA here is from genome assembly GCA_964558965.1 of uncultured Flavobacteriaceae bacterium. Classification (GTDB taxonomy): domain Bacteria; phylum Bacteroidota; class Bacteroidia; order Flavobacteriales; family Flavobacteriaceae; genus Aureicoccus. Next base: position 8,084 of record CAZLGZ010000042.1, on the reverse strand, counting down.
CTACGGAAGCGCCTACCAAGCTTTCTTATCGGCGCGAAGGGCCTTATACCAAAAGAATTACTACCAGGCCGCTGAGTTCCTGGAGAAAGTGAAGGGCATGAGCAATGAGCGCAACCTGCTCAACCACATCACCCTGGCTAATGCCGAAGTACTCTACCACCGGATGAAGTACGACGATGCGGAAACTCAGCTCAATGCGCTTTTAATCAATTCCGACCCGGTCGAACGCACCTACCTCGCGACCAAAGCGAACTTGTGGTTAGCGCGTCTTATGGTCGACAAAGGCAAGATTCCCGAGAGTATTGAAGCCGGGCAAAACGCCTTACAGATCGCTAAGAGTAAGGGCTATCCGATTGAAGAAATTCAGGCCTACGAGATTCTAAAAAATTCCTATAGTCTTGCCGGCTCCTACAAATCTGCATTGAGCAACAGTCAAGCCCTGCTCGATTTGACGCAAAGCAAGGAAAACGCTGAAAAAGAAAAACAGGCAGCCATTAAATCGGCAGAACGCATTACCCTGCAAGACCAGGCGAAAGAGATGAAGTTCTTGGAAGAAGAAAACGCCAAGCTGAATCAATCCGCCAGTCGTTCGGAGATCACGGCGATCTTGACGTCCGCTTTCTTAACCATCATCTCGCTTTTGGCTGTTTCTCTTTACCGAAACAACCAGATTAAACTCAAGACCAACGATTTACTACACACCAAGAACAAGGAACTGGAGACCGCCAGGGATTCGGCGATTTCTGCCATGAAGGCCAAGGCCAATTTCTTGTCAACAGTAACCCACGAATTGAGAACACCGCTCTATGCAGTGACCGGTTTGACTCACCTCTTGCTGGAAGAGAACCCTTCGGACCACCAAAAAGAGCACCTAAAGTCTTTGAAATTCTCCGGGGATTACCTCCTGAACTTCATCAATGATATTCTTCAAATCAACAAGATTGACGCCGATAAACTGGAACCCTTGAATATCGAGTTCAAGTTGAAAAAAGTATTGACTGATGTGATCGACTCCCTGCAGTCTTCCGCCAAGGACACCAACACCACCGTGAGTTTGGAGTACGACCCCAACATCCCCTTGAACCTTCTGGGTGACCCCTTAAAGCTATCTCAGATTTTCATGAATTTGGTTGGGAATGCACTAAAATTCACCAAAGACGGGAAGTCGAGGTTATCGCTCAACTCAAGAAAAAAGGCAAAGACCACGTCATGCTCTATTTCGAAGTCAGCGATTCAGGAATCGGTATTTCGGAAGAACAACAGCAGACTATTTTTGAGAGTTTTGAACAAGGCTCCGTCCAAATCAACCGAGAATACGGAGGTACTGGGCTGGGGTTGACCATTGTCAAGAGTTTATTGGGTCTCTTTGGAAGCCGTATCGAGCTCGAAAGTGAGCTGGGTGTAGGGAGTTCTTTCTACTTTGACTTGAAGGTAAACTGCGAAGAAAACGCCATTACCGAAGAAGAGGCCAATGAACAGGCCGAAGACGAATTCGATTTCACTGGACTCCATGTATTGATCGTGGAAGACAACAAAATCAACCAGGTCATCACGAAAAAAATGCTGACCAAAAAAGAGATGAGCTGCGATATTGCCAATAACGGTAACGAGGCCATCGATGCAGCAAAATCAAAGCACTACGATGCCATTCTAATGGACATCCATATGCCAGGGATCAGTGGAGATGAAGCCACTCGTCAGATCCGAAAGTTCAATACCGATGTTCCAATCATCGCATTGACTGCGATCTCTATGGATGACAGCGTGGATGCCTTCTATGCCGCCGGTTGTAATGCGGTGGTGACCAAGCCTTTCAAGCCAGAAGTTTTCTACCAGAAAATTGGGGAAAATGTCTTCAAAAAGGAAGCACCTCAAAAAGAGGTAACTTAGTCCTCAACAATCCCGTACCAGTCAAATAAGGTCTTTTTTAAGCGCTCTTTTCCATCGAATAGCAGCTCGTGACGCACTTTTAAATAGTACAAGCGCTGCACTCTTCCTTCCAGGCGTGTAAAGTCTTTTTCTGTACAAAGAATGTACTCGAAGTTGTGGAATCGGAAAAGATCGTTCTCGGTAAAGTAATGGTGATCAGCAAAACGGAAATGCTCATAATTTAAACCCATTCGATCCATATGCTCCAGAAGCGGTGTGGGGTTTGCAATTCCGGTGACCAATGCAAAGGGAGTGTCTTTCATTTCAGACAAAGGCAGGGGCTCCTCCCCTCCTTGTAGATCGGTATCGTAGCACAGGGTACTAAAAAAGAGTTGTTGGTGCGATGACAAAGCCAATTCCTTCTCTATTTCCAGAGCCTTTTCTTGGCTGAGATCCGCTGGGCACTTGGTGACAAAGATGCCCTCCGCCCGCTTAATTTGATTTCTCGCGTCCCGTAAACGACCCATAGGCAGATAAAAATCTCGGGGATATAGATTGGTAAACTGAGTGAGGACTAAGGAATGCGTAGGCAGAACACGTCGGTGTTGAAAGGCATCATCTAAGAGAATGAGTTCAGGAGAACAATCGGCTTGCAATTTTTGAATCCCTCGAATACGATCCGCATCAACAGCCACTTTTACCTGAGGAAACTTCTTGAAGACCTGATAAGGTTCATCCCCTAAATCTTGAACAGTTGAGCCCGAATCGCCTAGAAGATAGCCTTTGCTTTTGCGCCGATACCCCCTACTGAGCACCGCAAGATCAAGATGGGGTTCCAAAAGCCGAATCATGTATTCGATCATGGGTGTTTTGCCCGTTCCACCTACACTGAGATTCCCAATACACAAGGTGGGGGTTTCAAATGATTGCGACCGGAAGATTCCCCAGTCATAGAAGAGGTTGCGGCAGTGCACCCCTGCAGCATACACCAGAGAAAAAGGCCAAAGCAAATAGCGGAACAATTGCATTGGGCGAAAATAAATAAATTCGTGACTCCAATCACTAAGAAATACACCTATGAAGGTTGCAGACGTGCACCGTCTTTTGGAAGAATGGGCCCCCAGTCATTGGGCAGAAGACTTTGACAACAC
>CAZLGZ010000042.1:0-4964 GCA_964558965.1 uncultured Flavobacteriaceae bacterium | reverse complement strand
CGAATGAGCTCCTCAAGCTCATTACCTACGTACCCGAAGAACATGCCGAGGCTCTAAAACAAGGACTGTTTGAGGCCGGAGCGGGAAGCGTAGGCCACTACAGTGACTGCAGCTTCAGTATGCGGGGTCAAGGCCAATACAAACCCAGCCAGGAGGCCAATCCCCATCAGGGCGTTAAGGGGGAATTAGAAAAGGTGGAAGAACTACAAGTACAGGTTTTAGTTGAAAAATCCAATCAACACAAAGTCCATCGCGCCTTGCTTCAAAATCATCCCTATGAAGAAGTTGCACATGAATGGGTACCCCTGGCCAATGAGCACCAAGACATCGGTATGGGCATGCTAGGCGAATTTTCAGATGCCATAGAAATCCCAGCTTTCCTCGAGCTGATTAAGACCCAATTTGGCACCCCGGTTTTACGCCACTCCAATCCAGGCCTAACAAGCATTAAAAAAGTAGCGGTATTAGGAGGAAGCGGGGCCTTTGCTATTAGCGCTGCCCGCCGTGCTGGAGCCGACGCTTTTTTGACGGCTGACCTGAAATACCACAATTTTTTTGAAGCCGAAAACCAACTGCTTTTGGTCGATATAGGACATTATGAGTCTGAGCAGTTTACAAAAAATTTGATCTGCGAATATCTTAGCAAAAAAATCAGTAGTTTTGCGGTCACCTTAGCGGAAAGCATAACGAATCCCATCAATTATTTCTGACGTATGGCCAAAACGAAGGAGACCACGGTAGAAGAAAAACTTCGAGCTCTTTACGATTTACAACTTATTGACTCCCGAGTGGATGAAATCCGCAACGTTCGCGGAGAATTACCTCTAGAGGTAGAAGACTTGGAAGACGAGGTTCTTGGATTAAAGACACGCCTTGATAAACTGAAAAGTGATGTCGAGAATGTCAACTTCGAAATCTCGGCCAAGAAAAACATGATCGACGAGTCAAAAGCCTTGATCAAAAAATACAGTGAGCAACAAAAGAATGTGCGCAACAGTCGCGAATTCAACTCATTGAGTAAGGAAGTGGAATTCCAGGAATTGGAAATTCAATTGGCGGAAAAAAACATCAAGGAATTCAAGGTTCAGATCGAACAGAAGAAAGAGGTGATTTCGACGAACAAAGAAAAACTTTCGGAAAGAGAAAGCCACTTGAAACACAAGAAATCTGAGTTGGATGCTATTCTTGCAGAAACCGAAAAGGAAGAGCAAGAACTGTTGAAGAAATCAGCTGAATTCGAAAACAAAATCGAAGACCGCTTGGTTCAGGCCTACAAGAGAATCCGTCATAATGTAAAGAACGGACTGGCGGTTGTACCCATTGAGCGTGGTGCTTCCGGAGGAAGTTTCTTTACCATTCCTCCTCAGATCCAGGTAGAGATTGCTTCGCGCAAAAAGATCATCACCGATGAGCACAGTGGTCGCATTTTGGTTGATCCTACTCTCGCTGAAGAAGAGCAACAAAAAATGGAAACCCTTTTCTCTAAGTTGTAAGAGAAGGTTTTAATGAAATTTAGGAATCCTGTTGTTCGAGTAGCGACAGGATTTTTTGTTCTACCTCGTCGCTGTCCCATTTCTCCTCAATATTGGGCAAGGCCATAATCTGCTTCATGATCCCCTCCTGACGATCACCTTCCTTCAATGCTTCCGAATAGGAATTATTCGAAAAGGTAACCCGGCTGTAGGCAGGCACCCAGCGTTCTGGATGAGCATTGGCAAACTTTCTTTCAATCTTTTTCTGCAGTAAAAACAAAGGATCCGCCGTCTTGGTACTCATTTCTTTGAAGTTGCGAAAGCTGAGCTCCGCTATGGCATCTGCATTGGGTTTACGGGACTTTTCGTATTCCTTAAAGACTTTTTCCCATTGGTCTGGATAACGATCGAAGAGAGCGTCTAAAACATCAATGTCCTCGAAGCCCGCGTTCATGCCTTGACCGAAAAAGGGGACCACCGCATGGGCCGAATCTCCGACAAGAGCGACCTTATCCCAGTAGGTCCATGGAAAACACTTCATGGTGACCATGGCACTGGTCGGGTTATCGAAGAAATTCTGGGTGAGGTTTTCTATTTCTTTTCTCACCTGCGGAAAATACTTCTTAAAGAAGTCCATTGCTTCCTGTTTGGTGGTGATATTCTCAAAAGAAACCGGGCCTTCAAATGGCATAAACAAGGTACAGGTGAAACTGCCGTCGATATTGGGCATAGCGATCAACATAAACTGCCCCCGAGGCCAAATGTGAAAGGAGTGCTTATCCAAAACATGGCTTCCGTCCTCAGCAGCCGGGATCGTGAGCTCCTTATAACCTAAATCAATAAACTCCTGGGAATAATTGAAACGGCTCCTTCTCTGCATGCGGTGACGAACCCTTGAAAAAGCCCCATCGCATCCAAAGACATGATCAAATTGATACTCTTGCCAGTGGCTTTTCTCGGATTCCCCTGTGTATATTTTGGCTTCTGGGAGCTCAACATCCCAGACCTTTTCGTTAAAGCGAAACTCCGCCCCTGCTTCTTCTGCAAAGTCGATCATCTTCCGGTTCAGGATACCACGAGAGATGGACCAGATTGCTTCTCCTTGATTTCCGTAATCCTGGTAGGTCAATTCCCCATCAGCCGAATGCATGGCTCTTCTGTAAAGTGGAATCGCTATTTTCTTGACCTCTTCTTCCAAATCCACTCCGGCGAGTGCTTTCCAGCCACGAGTACTCATCGCCAAGTTGATGGAACGCCCCGAAAACTCAACCGTTCGAATATCAGGACGACGATCAAAAACCGTCACCTGATGACCTCGCCTTCTGAGGTAAATGGCCAACAAGGACCCGACTAATCCGGAACCTATTATGGCAATATCCCGTGGGTTTTGGGACATAGAGACTCTTTTAAATTGGTAAGATTACAAATCTACTAAATTCAGAGGGAGTTCAATTTGGCACAGTATGTGCACTTCTTTGAGTGAAAATCCCGCATTAGGCGTCTATATACCAAAAGTCCTCCAGAAGATTGATTCCTCTGGAGGACTTTTACTATTCTATAAACAGTACTTATTTAATCACTTGATCCACGATCCCATAGGCTAGGGATTCATCGGCATCCATCCAGTAATCACGGTCAAAATCCTTCATGACTTTATCAAAAGACTGCCCGCAGTTTTCTGCTAAAATTCGGGCTCCAATCTCTTTGGTCTTGATGATCTCTCTCGCCTGAATTTCGATATTCGAAGCTTGGCCCTGGGCCCCTCCACTAGGTTGGTGAATCATCACCCGTGCGTGAGGTTGAATAAAACGACGTCCCTTTGCCCCAACAGAGAGCAAGATTGACCCCATAGAAGCAGCCAGACCAGAACAAACCGTAGAAACCGGGCTCTTAATTTGTAAAATGGTATCGTAAATCGAAAAGCCCGAGGTTACATACCCTCCAGGACTGTTGATGATCAATTGTATCTCTTCATGATTCTGTGCGTCCAAATAAAGCAAACGGTCTACCACATGCTTCGCGGACTTATCATCCACCATACCCCACAGAAAAACCTTGCGGTCATTTAAAAACTGCTTATTGATGGCTTCTTGCACTTTCCCTTTTTCTGTATCCATACGAACTATTATTGCCTGATAAAATTACAGAAATAAAGTGGCATTCAACTAGCTGTTTTCGTCTTCTGATGTCCTTTTTACGATAACCTCTTTGTCAGCGATCTTCCGGATCGGTATAACCACTCGCCCTTTATCGGTCATTAAGGTCAAACTGATGTTGTCAATGGCCTCTACAGTTCCGCTCCATTTACCAACCTGAATCTCGTCTCCGACCATATAATTCTTGCGAATGTAGAAGGTACGGAGCAGGTCCTGAAAGACCTCCCTAGAACCCAAACCAAAACCAAGAGCGATGGCCGCCAAAAAGGCGCCAATGATCAAATTAAAATTACTGGTGATTAGGGTGGTGTCAATACCTGCGTGGTTCATGGCCGTAACGGTCACCATCACCGCTACCAAGCCGAATACAACGCCCCCGATGAGCTTGCCCCCACCAATGCCCATGGTTTCAAAGACCCGGACGAGACCTTTTCTGAGTTGTTGAGCCAGGTACATTCCTCCTACAAATAAGAAAAGGGCCGTAATCAGAACAGGAAGATACTGCAGCAGCTTGGCGATCTCCTCTGAGATGACGTTGAGCTGAAGTACATCGGCAATAGCCACGATGAGGATCAGCCACATCAAGGCCTTAGCAAAACTTAGCGCCACCTTTTTTAAATCAATCTTTAGGTCCGTATCTCCAAAGAGTCGAGCTTCGTTGAGCCGCTCAGACAAGGCGTCCACCTTGGCCACTTTGAGCAGGCGTGCGAGGAGCCAAAGCACGACTTTGGTCAAGATCCATCCGATGATCAAGATAAAGAGGGCGGCCACGACTCCATTGAGACCGGACGCCATTTGATCAAACAAGGACCCCAGGGTGGTAAAGGTCAGTTCCTTCCATTTATCAATTGTTTCCATTCTTATCTACTTTGGTTTGTTGAATTCTTATTAAAGTCTGGTTCTCCGGTCCTAAACAGACCTGAGAAAAGCGATCCAAAATTGGCGGTGACCAGGTAAGCCATTTCCAATATCAATTTAGCGACAGCAACGTCGTGCATCACTTTTTTGCGCATTCCTGGAGGAACCTCACGCAAGCGGGCGTCAAGCTCTTCAAAAGGATTTCGATTCTCTTCTGCCATTATGCAAGCAAATTATATTGTTCAACTAATTTGGCTTTTGCTCTTTTCAGTCTCATTTTGACTGCGCTTTCACCGATTTCTAGCAATTCTGTTAACTCCTTGATGGAGGCCCCATCCTGGTACTTGAGTAGCAAAAGGGATTTATCTTCAGGAGACAACTCCTCCATCGCCTCAGCTAATTTCTGCGCCTTGAGTTCGAGCAGTTGCTCATCTGGAACTTCCTCTGTCAATCGATACTCTTCCTGATCGACTTGTAC
>CAZLGZ010000041.1:0-17533 GCA_964558965.1 uncultured Flavobacteriaceae bacterium | reverse complement strand
ACCTATGAGCTCAAGGATCAGCGCCTTCGATCCAGCAGAAACTTAGGAGAAATCGGTTTGGGCATCGACGCTACCCAGCTAGAGGCGGTAGAAGTAGTTGGTGAACGAACAACAGTAGAACTGCGCCTGGATAAAAAGGTTTATAATGTTGGGCAGGACCTTACGGTCCGAGGAGGTTCAGTGACCGATGTATTGGATAATGTTCCTTCAGTTACGGTTGACATTGAAGGAAACATCAGCCTTCGCGGCAATGAAAGCGTACGGATTTTGATCAACGGAAAGCCCTCTGCCCTTTCCGGCTTGAGTCCTCAAGCACTTCAGCAATTACCCGCAGAGGCAATCGAAAAAGTAGAGGTCATCACCAACCCTTCAGCCCGCTATGATGCGGAAGGAACTGCAGGAATTCTCAATATTATACTAAAGCAAAGTAAAACGGCTGGTTTAAATGGTTCCGTCAATCTTTTCGCCGGAGAGCCCGCGAACTATGGCGGTGCCCTATCCTTAAACCTTCGCCGTGAAAAGTTCAACTTTTTTACCAACACGACTTTCCGTTACCGAGACTCCCCAGGGAATGCTCGTTTTACGCAAGAAAACTTCGCTTCCGATGGCAGCACACAAAGTTTTCAGGATGAGATCCGACAATACCAGCGCCAGAGTCAAAATTTCAATACCAATATAGGTTTTGAACTCTTCTTGGATGAAAGTACGAGTATCACCAATTCCTTTGTTTTCAGGGATTCCGATGGTACAAACACGGTCGATATCGACTTCTTCAACTTTGACGAAAATCGGGTTCCAACCATTAGTCGCGACCGAAATACGGTGGAGGACGAAGTTGATGAGAACGTCCAGTACTCCATGAACTTCGAGAAAAAGTTCAAGACAGACGGGCATATTCTCACCATAGACTATCAGTATTCTAAGGGAGCCGAAATTGAGGACTCCCTGATCGAAGAGGTTATTCGAGAAGACAATAATCAACTGCCCACTGAGCAAACAATTAACGACGAGAGTCAAATCAATCAATTGGCTCAATTGGACTATGTGCTGCCTTTTGGCAAGGATTTACAATCCCAATTTGAAGCAGGCTACCGAGGAACCTTTAACACCTTCCAGACCGATTTTACGTTTGGGCAATTGAATGATGCAGGAATCCTCATTCCTGATCCCAACTTCTCGAACGAGCTGATTTATCGAGAATATGTCAATGCAGCCTACGTCCAATTAGGCAGCAAGTTCAATAAGTTCAGTCTACTTGGTGGCCTTCGTATGGAGGCATCTGATATCGGGATTGAACTCGTTGGAACCAACGAAGTAGACAACAAGGATTACGTGGATTGGTTTCCATCGGTTTTCTTGGGTTATGAATTTTCTGAAATGGAACAGCTGACCATCAGCTATAGCCGTCGTTTGCGTCGACCGCGATCCCGATTTATCAATCCTTTCCCCTCTCGTTCGAGTAACACCAACCTCTTCCAGGGGAATCCAGATTTGGATCCGACCTATACCAACGCCTTCGACTTTGGTTACCTGAAAAGATGGGATAAGTTCACCCTGACCACTTCTGCCTACTACAACAGATCAACCGGGGTATTTCAATTCATTACCCAAGAAACAGGTGATTTTGTAGAGCTAGATAATCCAGACGATCCAGCCAACCCGGTCATTGTGCCTGTACAACGCCGTACTCCGATTAACCTGGCCACAGACAACCGCTATGGAATGGAGTTTACCTCGACTTATACCCCTTTCAGAAATTGGAGATTCACATGGAACCTGAATTTATTTCAGCAGGAACTGCGCGGAAATTTCACTTATACCGACTTCCAGGGACAAGAAATCACTCAAAATTTTGATGCCGATAACTTTACCTGGTTCACTCGATTCAGCGCGAAGCTTCCTCTGCCCGGTGCGATTGATTTCCAGTCCAATGTCTTTTACAGGGGCCGACGCGTAGATGCCCAAAATGTCAACAAGGGAATTTTATCAATCAACACAGCTTTCAGTAAGGATGTTATTAAAGACAAAGCCACACTATCCTTAAACGTGAGTGATCTTTTGAATGCGAGAAAACGTCGCACCGAGACACGAACTGATAATGTCTTTACCGAATCTGAGTTTCAGTGGAGAGAAAGACAAATAACGCTTTCGTTCTTGTACCGATTTAACGAGCAACAAGATCAACGTAGAGGACGTGACCGCAGAGGTGGGCAAGGTGGTGGAGATGACTTCGAGTTTGAAGGCACCTCTACTCCATAAAGAGTAAGGTTAAACTAAAGGAAGTAAAAGGGTTAGGAAGTTTGTTCTTTCTTGCCCTTTCTTTTTTCTTTCAAAAATTCGATCAGGTTTCCGGTCAACCAGTAAGGGATCACGAAAGTCAACAAAAAGATCATCAACCAGAACCCAATGGTCAGGATGGTTAGAAACGCCAGAAAACCTAAATATTGATCAAATTCTACCATATCAATTGAAATATGCTGCAAATATAAAATCAATTGGACTATTCTGCTTCAGTTCTGAAGGAAAATTTCTGCCTTTTCCGATCAAAACAGCCTGATGAACTACCTTTGCAACTCAAATTGAACACCTATGAATTACCGAGTCGAAAAAGATACAATGGGCAATGTGGAAGTGCCCGCTGACAAATTGTGGGGTGCACAAACACAGCGATCCCGCAATAATTTTAAGATTGGTGCTCCAGCATCGATGCCCCTAGAAATTGTCTATGGATTCGCTTATTTAAAGAAAGCAGCGGCCTATACTAATTGTGAATTAGGTGTTCTGGCAGAAGAAAAACGAGATTTGATCTCGCAGGTCTGTGACGAAATTTTGGCTGGACAGCACGATGAGCAATTTCCTTTGGTGATCTGGCAAACCGGTTCCGGGACACAAAGCAATATGAATGTCAATGAAGTGGTTGCCAACCGGGCTCACCAATTGCGAGGTATGAACCTGGGAGAAGGCGAATTGTTGGTAAAAGCCAATGATGATGTCAATAAATCCCAATCTTCTAACGACACCTTCCCTACTGGGATACACATTGCCATTTATAAAAAGGTAGTAGAGAACACTATACCCGGTGTAGAACAGCTAAGGAACACCTTGGAGCAAAAGGCAGCAGCTTTTCAGTCTATTGTAAAAATAGGACGTACCCACTTGATGGATGCTACTCCTCTCACCCTAGGACAGGAGTTTTCTGGTTATGTTGCCCAGCTGAACTACGGCCTAAAAAACCTGGAAAGATCCTTGAGTCATTTAAGTGAGTTGGCCTTAGGGGGTACAGCCGTTGGAACTGGTTTGAATACCCCGAAGGGTTATGATGTCACGGTTGCCAAATACATCGCGGATTTTACGGGCTTGCCTTTTAAAACGGCTTCCAATAAGTTCGAAGCCCTTGCGGCGCATGATGCCCTGGTCGAAACCCACGGTGCACTGAAGCAACTCGCTGTTTCTCTGAATAAAATTGCCAATGATATTCGTCTGATGGCCTCTGGACCAAGATCGGGTATCGGAGAATTAATTATCCCGGCCAATGAACCGGGTAGTTCAATCATGCCTGGCAAGGTGAACCCAACCCAGTGCGAAGCCATGACCATGGTATGTGCCCAAGTCATGGGGAATGATGTAACTGTAACCGTTGGAGGAACCCAAGGTCATTATGAACTCAATGTATTTAAGCCAGTGATGGCTGCAGCTGTTTTGCAATCAGCCCAACTTATTGGGGATGCCTGCCGCAGTTTTGATGAGAACTGCGCCGTAGGAATAGAACCTCACAAAGAAAATATCGAGAAGTTGGTCAACAACTCTTTGATGTTGGTGACCGCGCTGAATACCAAGATCGGGTATTACAAAGCCGCTGAGATCGCTAATGCTGCCCACCAAAACGGGACAACCCTTAAAGAGGAAGCTGTCCGATTGGGCTATGTAACCGATGAAGAATACGATGCCTGGGTACGACCGGAAGATATGGTCGGCAGTCTGAAGGATTAAGACATTTCGAATGAACACAAAAAAAAAGGCGACTCGATTACGAGCCGCCTTTTTTGATTTGAGGACTTGGGGATTCTTATTTCAATGCGAATTGAGAAGTAACCAACAAGCTTAGTTTTTCGTCGTAAACATTAACCATGTAGTTTCCTTTCTGGAAATCACTGGCAGGCTTGCTGATGTAATCACATACATCGAGTGGGTTGTTTTCAAAGTAGAAGCTAGTCGCCTTGCTGTAGGTAATGGTAGCTCCTTCTTCATTGGTCTTGGTAAAGCTTTCACCCAAGACATTTCCTTGAGGATCCAATACTTCGATGAAAAACTCACGGTCTCCTGCAGAAGCAATACGATTCTCAGCGATGGTCCAGCAAACTTTAAACTTATCTGTTGCACGAGCACGGCTGGTAGAAACCAAACGCCCATTAGAACGCTCTTTAACTGCGTCAACATTGAATTTAGCCAAGTTTAAAGCGGCTCCTCTTTCAACGGCATCAGCCAATTGTGTGTTTTGAACGATCAAAGAATCGTTGAAGATCGCCTGACGCTCCAATTCCATATAAGTGCTGTCGCGTTGCATAGCCAAAAGCTCGTTTGACTTGGTCAAGGAATCCACCTTTGCCATCAAGGAAGCTCTTTCTTTCTTCAGAATGTTCACCTGACGACGGTACTTTGAAAGAGCAGAGATATCTGCCTTCATCGCTTGAACTGAATCGATGTACTTGGAGATGTTGTCACGGGCGATAACCAACTCATCGCTTGTCGCGTTACTCTCGATAATCGCCTTGTCATATTCTGACTTTAGGCTTTCCAAATCTTCCACAACCAACTGCTTATCTTGTTCTAGCGCAGCAATGTCACGCTTCTTATCTTGATACAGACTAATGTTGTAGATCACACTTCCCAAAAGGAATACGCCCAATAGACCGGCGATTACCTTTAAACTGTTATTGTTCTTTACTTCTGTCATGATTGTCAATTTTAATGCTTCTTTCGAGCTTGTGTTTGCCTTATATACGGGCTGGTTTTAGGAATAGATCATTCTTTGACAAAAAAATAAGAGGAAAAATGAAAAAGGCCCGTAAACACGGGCCTTCTCAAAGAAAAATAATTTTACTATTTCGCGGGTCAATCTTTATTCCGAAGGAGCTTCTGTCCCCTCTTCTCCACTTTTCTTGGTCGCTATATCAGCGATGGCTACCCATTGTTGACTCCAATTGCCAAAGGCCGGGAGATTGGGGTTACTTTTACTTTGTACTTCCTTGTGGAAGTCGGTTCTCGAAGCCGGATGACGCTCATTTCGACCATGCATTAAGGTGTATTGGACAACATTGCCCTCTTCATCCTTTTCCACATCGACGACAGTCCCTATATGCATTATCGCACCAGTTGACGAGTAGTTTTGGTTCTTGGCCGTCAACAGTTCGATAGTCAAATTAGAATAACGTTTTCCGGGTTTGGAATAAAACATCACGGAACCAGGCTTGATCTTGTTCCTTTCTTTCATGGGATCCTCCACCAAGGTGAGATTGCCTTTTTCGTAGTACCAATCGGCAATTTGCCGACTACTCCGAATTTGGTCATACTCCGGAAAGACATATTGGTCTGCACAATCGGCTGGTAGCCACTGTCGAACACTATCCTTCATTTTATGGTAGATGCCGGAACAATCTTGCCCTTTACTTGCAACATAAGGCAACTTCATTGCCTCTAAACTGCTCGAAACAGAAAGCAGTTTAGCGTGCAAGGCCTCATCCTCTGCACAGCTCGCAGCCATTTGTGCAGTGGAATCCGAAACTTGTTCTCCTGGGCCAGAGTCGCCTTCCTTTTCGGATTGAAGAAAAGGAATCTTCTCTTTTAGATCGGTGATGTTCGGGTATTTGGTTCCAAGATAATAACCCCCTGCCGCTCCAATGAGCAAGACAAGAAGCCCGCGAAGTAGCCCTTTCATATGGAATCATTTACAACCGCTGTTGAATCAGCAGCTTTTTCCATTTGAGTTGAATCAGTGGCTTTTTCCATTTCTTCAGGCATTTCGGTTTTATCCGATTTCAGAAAGGGAATTTTCTCTTTTACTTGTTGAATATCCGGATACTGTGTACCCAGATAATAACCGCCGGCAGCACCGACTAATAAGACAAGTAGTCCACGTAAAAATGGTTTCATAATGAGTGTTTTTTGCCCTGGTAAGGCGTTGGTTAATTCGTTAAATTTAGTGTTCTATTGGAATTACACAAGAAATCCACCCGTAAAAACTTATGAAAACATTTAAAACTCTAGGGGCTAAAGCCCTTATTTTGAGCCTACAACTCTTTACACTAACAGCTATTTGCCAGGCTCAGGACTGGAAGGTAAGCCCCGTAGAGCACGCCTCCGCAGTCATCGAAAAAGGAGGTTATACGCTCTATATCGATCCTGTGGGAAGTGCATCCCTCTATAAAGACTACCCAGCGCCGGATCTTATTCTTATTACAGACATCCATGGTGACCATTACAGGCAGTCCACTCTGGACTCTCTCAATACCAGTAAAGCCAAGATTATTGTTCCTCAGGCAGTAGCTGACCGTATGCCCGCGGCCTTCACTCCTCAAATCGATGTCTTGGGGAACGGAGAATCCAAATCACGCTTTGGTTTTACCATTACCGGAGTACCTATGTACAATTTACGCCCAGAAGCTCAAAGGTTTCATACCAAAGGTCGGGGTAACGGCTACGTAGTCGAACACGATAACAGTCGCTTGTATATTTCAGGAGATACGGAAGATATTCCCGAAATGCGCGCCCTGGAGAACATTGATTTAGCTCTCGTCTGTATGAATCTACCCTATACCATGACCGTAGAAAGTGCAGCAGATGCTGTTTTGGAATTTAAACCCAAAACCATCATGCCTTACCATTACCGAGGGAACCCGAATGTTAGCGATGTAAAAGAGTTTGCTCGCCTAATTAAGGAGGGTAACCGAGAAATTCAACTCGTTCAATTGGACTGGTACCCGCGGGCGGACTATTAATTTGTGAATAAGTCAACGCCTACTTCTGTAACAAGCGCGCCTTTTACGCGTCGATATAACAGTTAAATTCAATTAAACCCACATGAGAAAACACATGAAACTGCTTGGGTTGCTCACAGTTGTCTTATTACTAGCCAGTTGTGAACAATTCAAGAACAACGATGAATCAGGGGCCAGTTACCAAGTTCCTGTTGAGTACTACAAACTGGACAATGGTTTGAAGGTTATTTTGTCGCAGGACAAAACCGCTCCGACTGCTATTGTGGCCGTTTACTACAATATTGGATTCAGAATTGAACCCAAAGACCGAACTGGTTTTGCCCACCTTTTTGAACACATGATGTTCCAAGGCTCCCAAAACCTGGGAAAAATGGAATTCATCAAGTTGGTACAACAAAATGGAGGGGTGCTAAACGGTTCTACTCGTTTTGACTTCACCAATTATTTTGAAATTGTTCCAGCCCACAAACTGGAGACCATGCTTTGGGCTGAAGCCGATCGTATGCGCGGACTGGATATTACCCAAGAAAACCTCACCAATCAGCAAGGAGTTGTTAAGAATGAGGTTAAAGTAAATGTACTGAATCAACCGTATGGCGGTTTCCCTTGGCTAGACATGCCTCAATTTGCCAATACGAACTGGTACAATGCCCACAATTTTTATGGAGATCTTGAAGATCTAGATGCCGCCAATTTGGATGATGTTGCTTCTTTCTTCAAGACGTACTACGCTCCGAACAACGCCGCCATCTCTGTTGTCGGTGATTTTGATATGGCAGAAACCAAGGGATGGATCGAAGAGTACTTCGGGAATATTCCTGCTGCTGACATTCCTGCCTTCCCGGACATTTCTGAACCTCGTCAGGAGGTAGAAAAGGATTCTGTCAAAAATGATCCTTTAGCTAACAAACCTGCCATCGCAATCGCTTACCACATGCCAGAGCGAAATACCCCTGAGTATTACGCCATGGGTCTATTGGATCAAATTCTAATCCAGGGAGACAATGCTCTTTTGGTTCAGAAACTAGAAAAAGAAAAGGGCTACACTTCGAATCTTGGTGGGGGCATCAATTACCTCGGGAATATGTTCAACTACAACGGTCCCATGTTATGGATGTACAATATGACCTATGACTCAGAGACTTCCAAGAAAGAAATCATGACGGCTATTGACGAGGTGATGGTCAATCTCAAAGAGGACATCACAGAAGAGATGTTAGCGGGTGCTTTGGTAAAAATGCGCTCTCAACTCTATGACGATCTCGGAGGAACCTTTGGACTGGGTCGAGCAGATCTCCTTTGCAGTTTCGCTCTGTTTGATGATGACCCATCGCGTATCAATACCATTGAAGATGAGTTCAAAACCGTTACGCCTGAATTAGTGCGCTCAACGATCGATGAGTATTTGCGCAATGGAAACCGCAATATTTTGACCATCAACCCACTCCTCGCTAACAATCAAAAAACGCAGTAAACGATGAAAAATATAGTAAACAGTTTGAGTTTTCTGCTGGGCCTTTTCTTGATTCAGCCAGGCCTTGCACAGGAAAAAGAAATGCCTCCACAAGGAGGAGCTCCCAAGAACTTCAGCTTGCCAGCTAAGGAAGTGATTACTTTGGATAATGGCCTTAGTGTGGTCTTGGTACCTTATGGTTCCTTGCCCAAAGCGACGATTCAGGTCGTTGTGAAGACCGGAAATATCAATGAGGCCGCCAATGAAGTTTGGCTCTGTGATATGATGACAGACTTGATGAAAGAAGGAAGCACTTCGTACAGCGCCAAAGAGATCGCCAACAAAATGGCGGGTATGGGTGGTAACCTAAACATTGGAACAGGTATGCACACCTTTTCTCTTTCGACCTCTGTACTTTATGAATTCGCGCCCGATGCCATTGCTTTAATGGCCGATGTGCTTGTAAACCCTAGTTTTCCTGAATCAGAATTGGATCGTTTGAAGAACGACATGAAGCGTTCCTTGGCCGTAAGCCTTTCTAATCCACAGAACCAGGCGCAGCAGGACTTCTACTCTACTCTGTATCCAGATCACCCATATGGTCGGGTATTTCCAACCGAAAGTATGGTGGATGGATACACTGTAGAAAACATCAAGAGTTTCTACGATGCACAGGTTGGGGGGAAACGTACAACCATCTACTTGGCCGGTAAGTTTGACAAGTCCAAGGTTATTGAACAGATCAAGGGCAGTTTTGCCACTTTAAAGGAAGGAGAAGCCAGCAGTTACCCCATTGCTAAAGCGGCCGATATATCTCGTGTGAACATCATTGATCGTCCTGATGCGCCCCAAAGTACAATGTACTATGGCTTGCCAACCATCGATCCTTCACACCCAGATTATGTGGCCTTAGATGTGGCGAACTCCATTTTGGGAGGTTCCTTTGCATCCCGAATTACCAGTAACATCCGAGAAGACAAAGGGTATACCTATTCTCCTTACAGCGCCTTGGTTTCGAACTACAAAACCGGGCTTTGGTTTGAGGCAGCCGATGTAACGACTGATGTTACCGGAGCTTCAATTAAAGAGATCAACTACGAAATCAACCGCCTGCAAAATGAACCTCCTACCCAAGAAGAGTTGGACGGTATCATCAATTACGAGTCAGGGATCTATGTTCTTCAGAACTCCACTCCTGGCGGGATTATTGGGCAATTGGTTTTCTTGGATATCCATGATTTGGATGAGTCCTTCTTGACCGACAAGGTGAAGAATATGCACGCGGTAACTCCTGAAAAGGTACAGCAAGTCGTTAAAGACTATATCCGCCCAGAAGATATGAGCTTGATCGTTGTTGGCGATAAGCTAAAAGTGAAGGACCAAATTGAGGAAACCTTGAAACAACCCATCAAGGAATAATCAATAGAATTTATTTCAAAAGAAAAGCGCCCTTGGATTAGGGCGCTTTTTTTATGAGATATACTAGCGAACCAGTTTCTTGTATTTGATTCGTTTCGGCATGACTTCACCGAGACGCTTTCTTTTATTCTCTTCGTATTCCGAAAAGGATCCTTCAAAGAAGTAGACCTGAGAATCCCCTTCAAAAGCGAGAATGTGTGTACAAATACGATCGAGAAACCAACGGTCGTGCGATATAATTACTGCGCAACCCGCAAAGTTTTCAAGCCCTTCCTCTAAAGCTCTTAACGTATTGACATCCAAATCATTAGTTGGCTCATCCAAAAGTAAAACGTTACCTTCTTCCTTGAGCGTCATTGCCAGGTGTAAACGGTTGCGTTCTCCGCCGGAGAGCATACTCACCTTTTTGTTCTGTTCGCTACCCGAAAAATTAAATCGACTCAGGTAAGCCCTCGAATTGACTTGCTTTCCTCCCATCATAACCAATTCCTGACCATCACTGAAGTTTTCCCAGATGGTTTTTTCCGGATCGATGTTCGAATGGCTTTGATCAACATAAGCGATTTTTGCGGTCTCCCCGACAGAGAAGGTTCCTTTGTTGGGCTCTTCTTCCCCCATGATCATCCGAAAGATGGTGGTTTTACCAGCCCCATTAGGACCAATAATACCCACAATCCCTGCTTGTGGCAAGGTGAACTCCAGATTTTCGTAGAGTAGTTTATCATCAAAAGCCTTGCTGATTCCCTGTGCTTCGATGACGTGAGTACCCAAACGGGGGCCGTTGGGAATGTAAATCTCCAACTTCTCTTCTAACTGCTTTTGATCTTGGCTCAGAAGTTTATCATAGTTTTTAAGACGCGCCTTTTGTTTTGTCTGCCGTCCTTTCGCTCCTTGACGAACCCATTCAAGCTCTCGTTCAAGTGTTTTCTGGCGCTTACTAGCTTGCTTGCTCTCTTGCGCAAGGCGTTTGGATTTTTGATCCAGCCAGCTGCTGTAGTTGCCTTTCCAAGGTATGCCTTCCCCCCGATCGAGCTCCAGAATCCAGCCCGCTACATTGTCCAAAAAGTAACGGTCGTGCGTTACGGCAATGACCGTCCCTTTATACTGTGCCAAATGCTGCTCCAGCCAGTGAACGGATTCTGCATCCAAGTGATTCGTTGGCTCATCCAGAAGCAGAATTTCGGGCTCTTGTAATAACAAGCGACACAGGGCGACACGACGGCGCTCTCCTCCAGATAAAACCTTAATCGGCTTGTCTCCTTCGGGTGTGCGTAAGGCATCCATGGCGATTTCGAGCTTGGTATCGAGTTCCCAGGCATTGCTCGCATCAATTTCGTCTTGCAAAGCCGCTTGACGGTCCATGAGCTTTTGCATTTTATCAGCGTCTTCATAAACTTCCGGCAAGCCAAATTGGTCATTGATGCTGTTGTACTCATCAAGAATGGCAACAGTGTCTGCAACCCCTTCTTTGACGATTTCTAAAACCGTCTTTTCTTCATCCAATTGGGGCTCCTGTTCCAGGTAGCCGACTTTATAACCGGGCGAAAAAACCACATCGCCCTGGAAGTTTTTATCTACTCCGGCAATGATTTTGAGAAGCGTTGACTTACCTGAACCGTTGAGACCCAAAATTCCAATCTTGGCTCCGTAAAAGAAACTCAGGTAAATGTCCTTTAAAACGGGGGTGTTCGCATTTTTGTAGGTCTTGGTAACTCCGGACATGGAGAATATGACCTTCTTGTCATCAGACATAGTACGTGTGAATTAAATAAAAAATAGAAGTAAAAGACCTAAACCCGGCCTTTTAGGGCATTAAACACCCAAGCATTCGCTAAGAATCCAACCCCAACTGCAGCCGATCCCCATCCGTAGACTTCCTGGTATCGAAATGCACCTAATGCGATCATTCCTAGTCCAATAACGACCATAATGATCGTAGCATAACCCAAAACAGTGTTCTTGTTCATTGGCATAAGCGTCCTTTTCAAAGTGAGTAAAGATCGTAAAATTGAACGAATGTACCTACGGTGAAGGAGGGAGATAGTATCTTTATAGGGTATTACTCAGAAGCCCACATTATGAAGACAGACCTTGCCTTCAACAAAAACGAAGACCACAACAAGCTCCAACTGTCAGACCTCAAACGCCGCTTGGCGAAAGTTCATTTAGGCGGAGGAAAAAAGCGCATCGAAAAACACAAGAGCAAAGGCAAAATGACCGCTAGGGAACGGATTGCCTATTTGCTGGACGACGATAAAGACTCCATCGAAATTGCTGCTTTTGCCGGTGACGGCATGTATAGTGAACACGGAGGATGCCCGTCTGGTGGTGTGGTGGTTAAAGTGGGTTATGTGAGCGGTAAACAGTGTGTCGTTGTAGCCAATGATGCAACCGTGAAAGCCGGGGCCTGGTTTCCGATCACTGGGAAGAAGAACCTTCGCGCACAGGAAATCGCCATGGAAAACCGCTTGCCTATTATTTACCTGGTAGATAGTGCTGGAGTTTATTTGCCCATGCAGGATGAGATTTTCCCAGACAAAGAACACTTTGGTCGCATCTTCAGAAACAACGCGAAAATGAGTAGCCAAGGAATCACCCAGATTGCTGCCGTTATGGGGAGTTGTGTCGCTGGAGGAGCTTATCTCCCCATTATGAGCGACGAAGCCCTAATCGTCGACAAGACTGGAAGTATTTTCTTAGCAGGAAGCTACCTGGTCAAAGCCGCCATTGGTGAGGAAATTGATAACGAAACCCTCGGAGGAGCGACCACCCATTGCGAAATAAGCGGTGTCACGGACTACAAATCAAAAGATGATCAGGACGCCCTGAATACTATTCGAGGCATCATGGATAAAATTGGAGCGGCTGATTCGGCAGGATTTGACCGCAAGAAGCCCAAGAAGCCGGCACAAGACCCGGAAGAAATCTTTGGACTTCTACCCCACTCCAGAGCCGAACAGTACGACATGAGAGAAATCATCGCACGTTTGGTGGACAATTCTGAGTTTGATGAATACAAGAAAGGATACGGCAAGACCCTTTTAACAGGCTATGCCCGGATTGACGGATGGGCGGTTGGAATTGTTGCCAATCAGCGCAAAGTGATCAAAACCAAAAAAGGAGAAATGCAATTTGGTGGAGTGATCTACTCCGACTCAGCGGATAAAGCAACTCGCTTTATCGCGAATTGCAACCAGAAGAAAATCCCGTTGGTGTTCCTGCAGGATGTTACCGGATTTATGGTAGGCAGTAAAAGTGAGCACGGGGGCATTATTAAGGACGGAGCGAAAATGGTCAACGCTGTTAGCAATTCCGTTGTGCCCAAATTCACAGTAGTCATAGGAAACAGTTATGGAGCAGGCAATTACGCCATGTGTGGCAAGGCCTATGATCCGCGTCTAATCTTTGCTTGGCCTAGCGCAGAATTGGCCGTTATGAGCGGAAATTCAGCAGCCAAAGTACTGTTACAAATAGAGAAAGCCTCTTTAAAATCAAGGGGAGAAGAGCTGGATAAAGCCGGTGAAGAAAAGTTGTTTCAGGAAATCAAACAGCGCTATGACAATCAGGTTTCCCCTTATTACGCTGCGGCTAGAATTTGGACCGACGCCATAATCAATCCTTTGGATACTCGTAAGTGGATTTCTTTGGGAATAGATGCGGCGAACCACGCCCCAATTCAAGAGAAGTTTAATTTAGGGGTGCTCCAGGTCTGAAACACCCCTTTAATAATTTATCGCCCTGTTCCAGCTCCGGAATCCACTACGGAGGCTAACTCAAAGTTGACGTTTTTGGTCATCACCTTGAATACGGATACCTTTTCTGATTGATTCGGCTTTCCGAAATTGGTGTACTGCGTTAGTTTGAAGTACGTCGGCGTTAAACTCTTGTTTCCAAGGTATTTAACGTTCATTTTCCAAACTCCAGGCAAACTGCCATCAAGCAAAAATTCCTTGGAACTGTAGCCTTGCTTCTTTTCTTTCTCGATTTGCTCAGGAGAATCTAGAAGACTGTGTCTCCAGGTATAGGTTTGGTTTTGAGGGTTCACAAATTCCAAATCAAACTCAGCCTCCCCATCGTTCCATTCCAAAACCAAACGGGTTCCGGCAAAGTCCTCTTCATCCAGGTTCAAGAACTTGTTGTAATCGGGAATGATCTCATCACCGTATTCTCTTAAAAGTTGCTTCTGCTCTCGCATCACCAAGGTATCAAAGTCCGATGACCTGTGTGTCATCATTTTTGCGCTCTTCACGTAGCCGTAGCGGCTATAGTGAGCAGCAGCCTTCTTAGGCTCCTTATTCATGGTGTACGCCTGTGCAAGATCGCGGAAGGATTGTGCGTAATTCGGTCGCAATTCAAAGATCTTCTGATAAGTTGCTAAGGCCGCTTCGGACTCTCCCATTGCATCGAGTAAGAAGGCCTTTCCTTTCAATAGCACCGGATTATTTGCCCATAGAGCATCTCCTTCGCTCAGAACCTGTTCTACCGCTCTGCGATCTCCCCGATCTTTCCAAAGATGCTTCGCTACATCCAAGTAGAAATAAGGGGAGGAACTGTACATGCCTTTGTACTTCTCATAGACTCCTAAGGCCGCGCTTGTATTGGAAGCGGCTTCCACATCTAGAATATATTGTGGACGGTCCTTATCTAAAAAACTGGCCGCAACGGCATCACTACCTGTTGCTTCTTGGGTAATATCCTTTCCGGCATAAGGCAAGGCAGCCAACTTAGTGTTGATTAAAATCACCCCTCCATTCGCTAGTGTTCCATAGGTGTTAGCCAAATTAAGGCTGTTCAATATCGCCAGTCGTTTGATATTCTGTGGATCTAACCAAAGTGGTGTGTCCGTGAAGATTTGACCATCGATATCGTAGAGAACGGGTTGCGGGTACAGAATACTGTTCCCTATAGCCCGGTTTAGGAATACTTGTCCGTTCTGGCCTGGATCCAAACAACTTCCAAATACACGTACACGATTGAAGCGACGCATAAGATCAAGGATACAGGTATAGGTAAAGTTAATACCGTCTTCCGCCAGAATATCGACATTTCCGGCTACAGCTTCCATATCCCTAAAGCCTGTCGCCGTTAGAAAGATGGAACTGTCTTCAGAATACCTTTCTTGAAGTCCTGCTTGAGAACGTTTGCTTTTGACCTCCCCTCTTACAACGACTTCGTCCAGGGTATTCACTTCCGGTACCATGACCGTATTGAGAATTCGGGTAACGTCTTCAACAACGACTTCAACTTTGCGAAATCCGTAGAGTTCGTAACGAAGAACATCGCCTGTAGCGACTTCTAATTTGTAATATCCTTTGGTGTCTGTTTCGACCTCCGCTTGGCTGTTAAC
This sequence comes from uncultured Flavobacteriaceae bacterium, assembly GCA_964558965.1. Classification (GTDB taxonomy): domain Bacteria; phylum Bacteroidota; class Bacteroidia; order Flavobacteriales; family Flavobacteriaceae; genus Aureicoccus. Next base: position 2,319 of record CAZLGZ010000041.1, on the reverse strand, counting down.
ATTGACAACACGGACGTTTTCTAGTGGATTGGAGCCGTCATTGACTCGGCCGTAAACAGATCTTTGGGCCGACACGGCGGTGGTTATTCCAAGGAATAACAGAAGTAATTTGGTGCGCATGGTTTTTATTTACAATTTAAGGATTTTTCCTTCAATTATCATGCCAGTGTTCTCCCAAATGATTGTTAACTCGAGGGATCAAAAGCAGTTGAGTTTGCCTGCCTGCGACATAGCGAAAGCCCTCTGGACCAAAGTAGCCAGCCTCTTCAAGCATGACCCGTATATCTCTTTTCCACTCCTCCAGATAAACCGTGGTATTCAGCTCTATGGCGTAAACGGTTCTTCTCTGTAACGGATGAGCGTTTCCATCGGCCTTATCAACACCTCCCTGAGCATCCCACATACCAATAGTGGTACCCGCCGAATGGCCGTAACTTCCAAGGGGATGGGTGTAAATAGCAGGGCGATACCCTTCTTGCCTTCCTTGATTAAGAGCGTTTTTGAGGATGGTGTTTCCCACCGAACCTTCTTTCATATTCATCGTGAGAATGTCCTGAACCCGATTGCCTTTTTTCAGGGCTTCCACTAAAAAATCCGGAGCCTTGCGCTCCCCTGGTCTCAGTACATAGGCCAACTCCTGACAGTCCGTATTGAGTCTCAGGTAATTAATTCCAATATCGCAGTGCAGTAAATCCCCCGGTTGAATGATTTGTTCCTGAGGACGTCCAGAAAAGGAATACAAATGCCCTTGAAGTTCTTCTGCAGTTCTTTGGATATCGACTGTAGGATGAAACCAAGTCGTCAATCCCAAATCGCGAATCTTTTGGCGCATCCACCACTCCACATCTGATGTGGTTGTAAAACCTGGGGTAATAACTTCCTCCGAAAAGGCTTCGGCAATGATCTCATGAGTTATTTCAACCAACTGACTAAAGAGCGTCATCTCCCGTTCGGTTCGGGTTTCAATCCAGCTAACAGCCAGTTCTTCTGCAGAAACAACCCTCTTGTGCATCTTTTTGGGTAGGTACTCCATAAATTGCCGGTAATCGGTATAGTCTAATCCGTCGGCAATATTGTGATCCTCCGAGTAATTCAAGCCTATTTTTTGGGGATTCCTTTCTTGAATCAACTCCATTAATCGTTTCCATTGATCAGGCTGTTTGTCCTTGTCCCAGGCGGCTTCAATCAGGTTACCTACTTGATAACGGGCTACAGCCAAGCGCTCTAGTTCTTTTTTGGCTGGATCTTTATAAAACAATAAAATGGTTCTTCGCCGAGCATTTAACCAGGTGGAGGGCAAAAAGGTTTTCAGTACAGGATCTTCATTGTATTCCCGGGAAATAAGGACCCACATATCGATACCCGCCCGCTCCATGAGTTCAGGGAGTAATTTTTGGATTCTTTCTTCCAAAACTTCATCGATGAGTTGGGCTCTTTCTTCCATTGGCAGAATAGCCGATTGCTGGGCCTGAAGCCCGTATTGTAAAAAGAACAAGCAAAGACCTAGTAAAGCTTTCTTCATGCTGTTAATGGGTTTATAATTCCGAAACCTGATCCGGAGTTTTGTTTTGGGTTTTTAATCGATCCACCTTGCCGCTGTGCAGTTCTTCAAATTGACTGAACCAATGGATTCTTTTGGGCTTTTCCGCCTTCTCAAAATCTGCGAAATTCTGGATTTCTTCAAGCAAATTGGCCGGTACTTCATCTGATTCGATAAACAGCACCACCTGCCTTCCAAGATCGTAGTGCTCAATGGAACCAATGAAATATCGGTAAGGAATGAGCGCATCTAACTTGTCTTCAATCTGCTCAGGGAACAGTTTAATACCCCCAGAATTGATCACCCGATCCAATCGACCTTTCCAAATGAAGTGTTCAGAATCAATCAACTCGACCAAGTCTTCGGTCTGCAGAGATTCAAGTCCCAAATGATCGGCCTGTATACAAAGACATTCCCGGTCATCAGTAGTAAAGTGAACACCCGGCAAAGCTTGAAAACTCGGTTCGATTTTAGGGTGTACTTCCCGAAGCGCTACGTGCGTTAGGGTTTCTGTCATACCATAGGAAGCCACCACACGACCTCGATGACCTTGCAGCTGCTGCACCTGGCTTTTAGAAATGGGTGCCCCACCGATCAAGATGGTATCTACACGCGAAATATCTTCAAGGCTATTGGATAATTGATAAGGCGTCATGGCAACAAAGCTGAAACGTCCTCCTGTCTTTTTCAGAGGATTCTTAGAGGGCCTGACAACCAGTAAATCTAGGCCCAGGACCAAGGCGCGAACAAACATCATCTTACCCGCAATAAAGCTACCT
>CAZLGZ010000040.1:15464-17957 GCA_964558965.1 uncultured Flavobacteriaceae bacterium | reverse complement strand
GTATCCGCAGTAATGGAAAGCGCAAGAACCGATTGACCACCAAGACAGGAACCAATTCAGCGCAGTTCAGCAAGAAGTTCCTCTACTTTGTCAATACCTTCTCGAGTGCCGATACTCCTTACGAGTTCAGCCTGCATTTGGCCCGCGACGGGATGTTTATGCAGAAAATGAAAGACAACAAGGCACTGATGGCCAAGTTGGAAGGCTACGAAATGAGCCCGAAAGAGTACTCGACGATTTCGGTCAACGGGAACGACTTGAATATGTATATGATCAAGCCGAAAGACTTTGATCCCAACAAAAAGTACCCTCTTTTTATGTTTCAATACAGTGGGCCTGGCTCTCAGCAAGTAGCCAACCGCTGGTTAGGAGCCAATGACTACTGGCACCAAATGCTGGCCTCTGAAGGCTATATCATTGCCTGTGTAGACGGACGAGGAACGGGTCTTAAAGGCCGCGACTTCAAAAAGGTGACCTATATGAACCTGGTGAAGTACGAAACGGAAGACCAGATTGCCGCTGCTCAGGAATTGAGCAAGTTGCCTTATATCGACGAGAACCGCACCGGAATTTGGGGCTGGAGTTATGGAGGGCATATGTCTACCAACTGCCTCCTCAAAGGAAACGATACCTTCGAAATGGCTATCGCGGTTGCTCCGGTAACCAGCTGGAGATTTTACGACACCATCTATACCGAGCGTTTTATGCGTACTCCACAGGAGAATCCTGATGGCTACGACAACGAATCGCCTTTCAACTATCCTGAGCTCCTCAAAGGGAAGTACCTCTTGGTACACGGCTCTGGAGACGATAACGTGCACGTGCAGAATTCCATGAGAATGATCGAAGCCCTGGTGCAAGCCAACAAGAGCTTTGACTGGGCGATTTACCCAGACCGAAACCACGGAATCTATGGCGGAAACACCCGTCTGCACCTCTACACCAAGATGACACAATTCGTAAAAGACAACCTGTAAACCGCCATTATGTCGACAACCGCAAAACCCATTCACGAAAAACAGATCTTAGGACATCCTGCAGGCCTGTATATCTTATTCTTTACTGAGCTGTGGGAGCGCTTTTCTTACTATGGAATGCGAGCTCTCTTCACCCTTTTCCTCGTTGCCGAGACCACCTCGGACAATCCTGGATTTGGATGGACCAATGATGAAGCTCTGGCCCTCTATGGATGGTACACCATGTTGGTGTATCTCTCTTCCGTACCTGGGGGTTATATCGCGGACCGCTTATTGGGTCAGCGTAAAACAGTCATGTTAGGAGGTGCCTTGCTCTGTATTGGACACGCTGTTTTGGCTTTGAATTCAGAAACCAGCTTCTATGTTGGGTGTTTGTTTGTTATTCTGGGTGTGGGTTGTTTGAAACCCAACATCAGCTCGATGGTCGGTGGTTTGTACAAGCCGAAAGACGAGCGAAGAGATATGGGCTTTTACATCTTCTATATGGGGATCAACATCGGAGGTTTCTTGGCTCCGATTCTCTGCGGATGGATTGGTGAAACCTACAACTGGCACTACGGATTCGGATTGGCTGCTATCGGGATGTTCCTGGGGCAATTGGTTTACATCTGGGGGCAGAAATACCTGCCTCACGTAGGTAATCTAATCTCCAGAAAGAACGAAGCGGACCGCGCCATTTTGGATCGCCCGTTGACCAAGATCGAAAAGGACCGTGTTAAGGTGCTCTTGATCTCCTTCTTGTTGATTATCCTTTTCTGGGCTGCTTTTGAGCAAGCGGGTGGATTGATGAACCTCTACGCCAGTCAGAAGACCGATCGAAATTTCTTTGGATTGTTCGAAGTGCCCGCTTCTGTTTTTCAATCGGTTAACTCCTTCTTTATCATTACCCTGGCGACTGCTGTAGGGGCTTTTTGGATTCGTTGGAGAAAGAAGGGTAAAGAAGCGTCCTCTCTCTTTAAGATGGCGGTTGGTTTAATCATCATGGCCTTAGGTTTTGGATTCATGACGGCTGCCTCTCTGGAGTACGATCAGAATGGTTCTTCTGCCATGTACTGGTTGATCTTGGCTTATTTGTTCCATACTATTGGTGAGCTCTGCGCCTCTCCGGTATCACTTTCTTTTATTACCAAGCTGGCTCCTTTGAAGTACGCTTCCATGATTATGGGTCTGTACTGGGCAGCCACCGGGATTGGGAACAAGATTGCTGGTCTTATTGGAGAAGCCTCTCAAAAGATGGGGGAATTCGAAATTTTTGTCGGGATCACTGTTATCTGGACTCTGATCGGATTCTTGGTAATTAGCTTATTGAAGCCTTTGAAGCGTCTGACGCACGGAGCCGAAGATGGCGAAACCAACCTTTCTGAAGAAACGAGTACAGCCGAGGCTTAATTCGGAAAATACCTTATTCAAAGGGAGCTTTCAGCACGAAGGCTCCCTTTTTTTGTGTCGAGTAAAAGCCAATACCCCGCTTCTTACAGCTAGCTTCCCAAGATGGCAGTATGGAGCGGACATTGCT
>CAZLGZ010000040.1:0-15454 GCA_964558965.1 uncultured Flavobacteriaceae bacterium | reverse complement strand
GTCCTGAAGCCATAGAATAACCCGATCGACTTCCTCATTCGCCGGGGGATCGGTCAGCCTGACCAATGCTGTTGTGCAGCCATCCTCAGAATGAAAGAGTAACCCTCCTGCAGGGAAGTCCGCCGGGGGCAACTCATGAAGTCCTTTTTGGTTGATCAGGTCGCGGTATACCCAAGACCAATTCACAGCCTTTTGGTCCTCTGAAGGGATTGGGTAGATGCGCAGACCGAGGCCTTCTTTCGCAATAAAGGCGCTGTGCCTCCATTGGTGGGGGATGTAGTAATAGTCTTCCGAACTTTCCAAGTACACGCAGTAGAAGTGGGTCAGTTGAAGGCAAATCACGAGCCCCAGGGAAACCTGTCCATACAGCGCGCGACCTCTTTCTAGAAAGAATCCCAGGCAAATAAAGGCCCCATAGAGGAGCAAGACCTCCTCCAATCGGAAAGGAATACCTTCCTTAAACCAGGCCCAGTCCGATAGCCAGCCCAGTAACGTTTGTACCCCTTGTAGAATACGATCTCCAATATCGGCCACGCCCGACTTGGGCCAAATCTCGAGCAGGGGCCATTGCAGCCACAGAACAGCCAGTACTGGCCCCAGAAGGGGTAAAAGCAATGCATTGGAGAGAAGAAAGCTAATTGAGAACTGGTGGAAACTGTAAAGGCAGAGGGGGAGCACGCCCAATTGGGCCGCCAGAGAGGTGCGTAAGAACTCCACAGCCTTATTCGCCGGTCTTTCGAGAAAGATCTGGTTGGCCCACAGGATAAAAAAGACAGCTCCATAACTCATTAAAAAGCCCAACTGCAACAAGGAAGCAGGATCCACCAACAAGGTCAAGAAGGCGGCGGAGGTCAGGGCCTGAAGGGAAGGGGTGTGTTGTTGACGACTCTGAGCGATTTCGAGTATTCCGAACAGCACCACTGCTCTGACCACAGAGGGCGAAAGCCCGGTGATCAAGGCGTAGCTGAGCAAGAGTATCAAATACAACACCCGTAAGCCTCCCCGTCGATGGCGCAGAAACGGGATTAAGCGCGTCATTCTCTGAACAAAAAGCAGCAACAAACCTATATGGAGGCCAGAAACGGCTAATAGGTGCATCAGTCCTGTCCGTTTAAAGTTTGCCTTGAGCTCTGGGTCTAAATCTGTTTTATCGCCCAGTAAGAGGGCTATAAACAGTTGTTGAGAACCCGGACTCCATTCGGCCAGGACGAGCTTTTTACGGGTATGCCGCTTTAACTGCTCCACTTTTTTCTTAAGCCAAAGGACAAAAGAAAACTCAGTGCTCAAAAGCTGAATAGAATCGGCTCTAAGTTGAGCCTTGAAACCCTGCAAGTGTAAATAATGACCATAGTCAAATTGTCCTGGGTTTTGAGGTTGGGGTAAGGCTTGGAGTTTGCCCCTCACCCAAAGTTGGTCGCCGGGCAAAAAGGAATTGTCTTGGCGAGGGATGAGGAGCAGGTAGTCAGCTGCCCTGTAGCGTTGATAGTAGTGGCTGGGTTTGAGGACCTCAGAAATGGTCAGTTGGCCCTGGCTATACTCCGGAAGTACGGCTGTTCGAGGGTGGTAAGGACCTTGGCTTTCCGCCCGAAATAGGCCAAGGCTGATCAGGGTAGAGACCAGTAGGAGTTCGCGGAGCGCTCTTTTGTCTCCTGGACAAAACAGTAAGAGTAGACCACTCAGTAAAAGAGCAGTAAGCAGGATCCCGTTCGGGATTTCATAATAATAGGCCACAAGGAGCCCTGCGATGTAGTAGAAAACACACCGCCCCAAAGCAGAATAAAGCACTATCTATAAAAAGCGGGAGGCCTGAACAAAGGCGCGACTCCAGTATTTTTCGGTAAGGGAAGAAACCATGACGCCTCGAGAAGAAGAGGCGTGAATAAACCGGATGTCATCAACACTGACCTTGACCACAAGGCCCACATGGTTGATCCGTCGACCTCTGGAGGATGTTTTGAAGAAAAGCAGATCGCCTTTGCGTACCTGCCCTAACCCAATACGTCGCCCCTCCTGCGCCATTTCATGGGAGATTCTGGGGAAGGAAATTCCGTGTGTTTTCAAACTGACGTAGATCAGACCGGAACAGTCCATACCTGAGCTGGTTGTTCCGCCAAAGAGATAAGGAGTCCCTTGGTATTCCTGGGCGGTTTCTATGATGAGATCCGCTTTGGATGCGGGGACTCTTACTTCTTTGCGATCTGATTTTCGGGGAAGTTTAACCTCGGCTTCTTCTACCTCGGCCTTTTCTTGTTTGGCGCGGGAAGATACGGTTCGCTTAGAGCTGCAACTTTGCATACTCAAAGCCACGACCAAAAGAGAACTAATAAAGGCGATTTTGGGGTGTTTCATATGCACGGTTTTTAATCGAGAGCGTCTAGTTTCTTTCTAACAAAAGCCGGGCCACTTTCTCGCTTGCTCCTGGCCCTCCCAGCTTCTGGGCCAATTGCTCATAGTCTTTGAGCATCTTTTCGCGTTGTGGTCCTTCCAAAATTAAGGAGAGTTCCTGCACCAAATGAGCAGTGGTCAAATCATTTTGGATAAGTTCCTTGACTACAGGTCGATCCATGATGAGGTTGACCAAAGAGATATAGTCCAGGGTAATAATGCGTTTGGCAATTTGGTAGGAGATCCAGTTGCCTTTATAACAGACCACTTGGGGCACCTTAAACAGGGCGGTCTCCAGGGTGGCTGTTCCGCTGGTAACCAAGGCGGCATGCGCATGAGTAAGCAGGGCATAGGTTTGGTTGTCGACCAGGCGAATGCTGTGGTTCATCAAATAAGGATCGTACACTTCCCGATCCAAGCCTGGGGCTTTGGCGATAACAAATTCATAGCCCTGGACCGAAGAAACCACAGAGAGCATGATTTCTAGCATGGACCGGACCTCTTGCTTTCGACTCCCCGGCAACAATGCGATAATTGGCTTGCCCGCAGGCAAGGCATTCTGGGTTCGGAATTCATCCTCCGAAGGCAATTGGGCCCCGGCGATTTCGTCCAATAACGGATGCCCAACAAAGTCAACCGGAAATTGATGTTTGTCTTCGTAGAAGGATTTTTCGAACGGCAAGATCACAAACATGCGATCAATACTGGCCTTGATTTTTTCGATGCGGCCTTCGCGTGAAGCCCAGATTTGGGGAGAGATGTAATAGTTGGTTTTATACCCCGCCTCTTTGGCCCATTTAGCGATCCGCAGGTTAAAACCAGAGAAGTCAATAAAGATGATTTGATCGGGTGCAAACTCGGCAATGTCTTCTTTGCAGTAACTGATGTTGCGAAAGATCTTGCGGATGTTCAACAGCACTTCCAAAAAGCCCATAAAGGCCATTTTCTTGTAGTGCATGGCCAGGGTGCCTCCGGCCACCTCCATGCGATCCCCACCCCAGCAGCGGATTTCGGCATCCGGGCGTTTGGCAAGTAGCGCCTTGATCAGGTTGGACCCGTGCAGATCTCCTGAGGCTTCTCCCGCAATGATATAGATTTTCACGGCTCGAGGAATTTAAAGACCAGAATAATCATGGCCGTTAAGATGGTTGCCATCATGACACCACGGGCTCTGTAGTCCCTTTTGATGCGTAAAAAACCAAAGAAGGCCACTAAATTCAGGATGGCGCCCAAGGCCAATAAGGTTCCGGTATGCCCTTCCTCGTAAGCGGCTTCAAATGTGGCCTGAATCCCCATAGTGGAGAAGAGTACGATGTAGGCGAGGGTTCCTATGGTGTTGGCGATCACGCCTACGGCAAATCCAATTGCTATTTCTTTCTTAATCATTGAGTTTCCATCGGTTCAGTTGAGACATGGCGTGGTGAGCAGTCATGTCGAATTGGGTAGGTACGACGCTGATATAGCCCTGTTCCAGTGCGTGTACATCGGTATCGGTTCCTGTATCCAGTAATTCAAATTCTCCAGAAAGCCAGTAGTACTGTTTTCCGGTAGGGCTGGTACGCTTGTCAAACTGTTCTCTCCAATTGGCTCGGGCCTGACGGCACACGCGAATGCCCTTTAGGGGTTTTTCGGTCTTGGGAATATTCACGTTGAGGACGGTTCCTTCAGGAATCCCGTTTTCCAAAGCTTGGCGAACGATGCGCTTGATCCAGGGTTCACAGGGGTTGAAATCAGCCTTCCAGGAATAGTCGCAGAGCGAGAACCCAATGGCTGGAATCCCTTCGATACCGGCTTCAATGGCCGCACTCATGGTGCCGGAATAAATCACGTTGATCGAGTGATTAGCCCCATGGTTGATCCCACTCACACAGAGGTCTGGACGGCGGTCGAGGATCTCTTGAAGTCCTAATTTTACACAGTCCGCCGGTGTACCACTGCAGCTGTATTCCAGAGGTGCTCCATCGGCTTTGTCGATGATGACTTGCTTTGAGTAGAGGGTACTGTCGATGGTAATGGCGTGCCCCATTCCGGATTGGGGGCTGTCGGGAGCGACCACGACCACATCGCCTATTTCTTTCATGTACCGAATCAGGTGCCGAAGACCGGGTGCGGTAATTCCATCGTCGTTTGTTACAAGAATCAGGGGTCTCTTCAAACTCACAGGCGTTTTTGTATACTTTCTACCTCAAAAATACGTTTTCCTTAAGAATGCTAAAGACAGGGCTTTAACAATTAATTACCAGGTGGAGCCCCGTTTCTGGCATGATTTTTTCCCTATCTTAGTTAATCGATTAACGTGATACCTATGAAGAAGAATTTTGTGCTGGCAACTCTGGCGCTGCTTGTTGCGGTCGCCTCCTGCAGTTTTACGAACAACAACTTTGAAAATAACGACAAAGACAAGCTCCTGCTTGATTTGATCACTTATGTTCTGGAACGAGGACACTACGAGCCAAAATCCATCAACGATAAATTCTCTGCTGGAGTCTACGATGGCTTCATCGATATACTCGATCCGACCAAGCGTTACTTCTTGGCCAGTGATCTTCGCGAGTTTGAGAAGTACAAATACCAGATCGACGACGAGATCAAGAACACGGATATCACCTTTTTTAATTTGGTGCACCAACGTTTAGAAACCCGGATGAATGAGGTGAAAGAACTCTATCCGGAACTCCTTTCTGAGCCTTTTAACTACGCCTTAAAAGAAGAAATCAACATCGACTACCGCAGTCTTGAATTTGCCCGCAACAAAAAGGAGTTGCGCGAGCGTTGGAGACAACAGTTGAAGTTTAACTCTATTGGCGAGTACAACGACAAATTGACCAATTTCGAGAACGAGTCCGACGATGCCCTTAGTAAGGCCAAAGAGGCGGAACTCGAAAGCGCAGCTCGCAAGGACGTCCTGCAGCGCCTAAACGAGTATTTTGATGTAGTCGATGACTTGGAGCGCAAGGACTGGTTTGTCCAATACATCAACACCATTGTGGAAGAATTCGATCCGCATACCTTTTACTTTGCGCCGGAAGACAAGGAACGTTTTGATATGAGCATGTCGGGTAAATTCGAAGGAATTGGTGCCCGCTTGCAGAAAAAGCCGAATGGAGCGAAAATCGTTGAAATCATTTCAGGAGGTCCAGTCTGGAGAGACAAGGCCCTTGAAGTGGGTGACGAAATCACCAAAGTAGGTCAGGAAGGCGAAGAGCCGATCAATATTGTCGGAATGCCTTTGGACGACGCCATTAAATTGATCAAAGGCCCTAAGGGTACAGTGGTTTATTTGACGGTTCGCAAAGTAGACGGAACGACAGAAGAGATTAATATTACCCGTGATGTTGTGGAACTGGAAGAGTCCTATGCCAAGTCTGCGACCATCGATAAAGAGGGGCGTACTTTTGGTCTTATTGATCTTCCCAAGTTCTATGTAGACTTCAACGATTACAACAAACGCAATGCCGCTTCGGATGTAGCCAAAGAAATTGAGCGACTCAAAGAAGAAGGTATGGAAGGGCTTGTGATTGACCTGCGTGATAACGGAGGGGGATCCCTAAAAACCGTCGTGGATATTGCGGGTCTCTTTATTGAGGACGGACCGATTGTACAGGTGCGTTCTTCCGGACAACGAAAAGAAATTCACGAAGACAAGGACGAAAGAATTCAGTGGGATGGGCCTTTGGTGATCCTGGTGAACGAATTGTCTGCCTCTGCTTCCGAGATTTTGGCGGCAGCCATGCAGGATTACAAGCGTGCGATTGTGATCGGGAGTAAGCAAACTTTCGGAAAGGGAACCGTTCAAAACGTGATTCCGTTGACCAACTTGGTCAGCTCTAACCAGCACGGTGACTTGGGAGCCCTGAAGATCACTACGCAGAAATTCTACCGTATCAATGGGGGGTCTACCCAGTTGGAAGGGGTCAAGAGTGATATCGTGGTTCCAGACCGTTACTCCTACATTGATTTAGGAGAACGCGATCAGGAAAACCCCTTGGCTTGGGATAAAATCTCGGCGGCTGATTACGAAGTGTGGAGAGGGTACGAAGACTTTTCTACGGTGATTAAGAACAGCCAAGAACGTATGAGCAAGAACCCACAGATCAAACTGATCGAAGAGAACGCGCGCTGGGTTAAAGAACAACAGAACGAAAATGTGGTTTCTCTGAATTTCGATGAATACCGTCAGGAACTCGAAGCCGATAAGAAGAGAGCGAACTACTTCAAAAAATTGCAGGAATACGATTCTCGTCTGAGCTTCTCGTCTTTGAAATACGAAGAAAGCCTGTTTACACAGGATCCTATTCTACGTGAGAAAAGAGACCGCTGGCACCGTGAATTGGCCAGAGATGTCTACGTAGAAGAAGCGATTAACGTTTTGGAAGATCTCAAAATGAGTGCAATCCGAGCCAATCCGAACAGAAAGTTGGCTTCTTCCGTAAAAGGATAAGCCCCTTTGAATCGACAACGAATTTATTACGCATTAAGTCTGGCGGCCATTTTGGCCGCCTTTTGGCTTTTTGACCTTTGGTGGGCCAATGAAGAACAAGAGAGCAAACGGCCTCAATTCGAAATGGTTTCGGGGGGCGAATTGCGTCCCAGTTCCACCGAAGGCATAGAAATTACCCACGAGTACTACGCCTTTTCCTACCGTACTGAATACGAGCAAGCCGAATGGGTTGCCTACTGGCTCAGACCCGAGCATTTGACCCAGGACGACCGGAAACGCCCATATTTTGAAGTGGACCCTTCCGTTCCCGGTAAATCCGCTCATTGGCGAAACTACAAGGGCAGTGGTTACGACCGGGGCCACCTCTGCCCGGCAGGAGATCGGCGATTTAGTGAGGAGGCCTACAATGAAACCTTCTTTACCAGTAACGTCAGTCCCCAGGACCGGGAGTTCAATGCGGGGATTTGGAACCGTCTGGAACAGCAGGTGCGTTCCTGGTGCAAGCGCTATGGAGACTTGTATATTGTAACGGGTGGAATCCTGGAGGAAGGTCTGGAAGAAATTGGCTCGGAAGGGGTTGAGGTTCCGGACTATTTTTACAAAATCGTTTACCGTCCAGGAGATGATGAAGCCCTTATTGCTTACCTAATCCCCAACCAAGAACAAAAAAGCGATCTAAGCCGGTTTGAAGTCTCCGTGGATGAGATTGAAAGACGATCCGGTTTGGACTTTTTTACCCTACTGGATAAGGGCAAACAAGAGGAGTTGGAAGCGCCTACCCGATTAGGGGAGTGGAGTTATCACAACTTCAGGTAAAGATCAAATACAGCGTAACAGTCACCATTAAGGCGCCGAGGTATATTAGACTGGCTGTTTTCGGGTCTTTGGATTGCATATCGACTTACTCTTTTACAAGGTTGGGGTGAACCACCTCAGGCAAGTTGACTCTATTTGTCGGGTAAAAGACTGATAACTATCAGTTTCGGTATGATTTATATACCGTCCCGCAATCTGTTGGCGTCAAGCTTGAGCATAATGAAGATGAGCAGGCTGAAGAAAAGCTGACTCGATCCTCCATAGCTGAAGAAAGGAAGCGGGATTCCAATGGTGGGCAAAAGACCCAAAACCATCCCGATATTGATGCCGTAGTGGATCAGTAAAATAGAGACGACCCCATAACCGTACATCCGATTAAATTCCCGCCTCTGCCTCTCGGCAATAAAGACGAGCCGTAACAGGAGCAAAGAGAAGAGCATGATGACTCCGGCTGTTCCTATAAAGCCCCACTCTTCTCCTACAGAACTGAAGATGTAGTCGGTGTGCTGTTCGGGAACGAACTTTCCTTTCGTTCGGGTACCTTCCATAAAGCCTTTTCCGTTAAAGCCACCGGATTCGATTGCTTTTTCGGCTTGGTAGGTGTTGTACCCGATTGACTTTCGGATTTTTTCAAGTTTGGAGGGGTCTTTTTCGAGACGTAACCACAGATCAAAACGGTCACGGTGACGCTGTTCAAAGACCTCTGTATAGATAAAATCGACCGATAGCGAGATGGTCATCGCTACGACGATAAAGCCCAGTAAAGGTCCTGTAGGGATCACCAAGGTGGGTTTTTTGAGCAGGAAGAAGAGAGAAATGAATATTCCCAAGCCAATGGCTACCCAGATGGTTCCAAACATCAGGGTGGTCACAAAGAGAATTACCAAAATAAGAGCAAAGAACAGATAGTACAGTGGTAGACCTTCTCTGAACAAAACAAAAAAGAGCGATAGGTAGACCAAGGCACTTCCTGGATCAGGCTGTGGCAAGACCAAGAGGGCAGGCAACAGGATGATGAGGATGGCGTAGAGTTGGTATTTACGGACGCGTATATCGGTCTGTATATCGCTGAGGTATTTGGCCAGGGCCAGGGCGGTGGCCATTTTGGCGAACTCCGAGGGCTGCAGGTTGAAGAACCCAAGACCGTACCAGGAAGTGGCCCCGGAGATTTCTTTCCCGAACACAAAGAGCCCGGCCAACAAGACGATAGCAATGAGGTAGATGATGCTGGAAAAGCGTTCAAAAAAGCTGCTTTCGATGATTAAAACCGGAAAGACCACCAGGAGCGAAATAATGATAAAAACCAGTTGTTTTCCGTAATAGGTCTGGTAGTCAAAGACACTGGTGAAATCCTCGGTTACCGTGGTACTGTAAATGTTGACCCAGCCAAAAAGCATGAGCGAACACATCAACAGTATGGTCAGCCAATCAATGCGGCGCAGTAGGGTACTACCACTCATATTCGTTGATCTCAAATGGTTGACACAGGTAAGGCTTGGCGTATTCGTGCTCCAAGGTCTTTTCGAGCATACGCTTCTCCATATCGGTACGGGTGATTTCGCCTTTCAGGTACTTTTCGATCATCAGGGAAGCGATGTGTCCTGCGTAACGTCCTCCGTAGTATCCGTGTTCAATGAAAACCGCGATCGCGATTTTGGGGTCTTCCACAGGGGCGAAGGCTACGAACAACGAGTGGTCCGTCAACTGAAAGCGAATCCCGTCGATCAGGGTAAAGTTCTCTACCGTCCCTGTTTTTCCTGCGATGGTGACCCCAGGAATCTTCAGGTGACGAGCCGTTCCGTACTCGTATACATTGGTCATACTTTCGATCACCGTTTCAAAATGCTTGGCGTCGATGGTGGTCTTTTTCGGCTCGGTAAAGCGAGGGTCGATACGACTGCTCCCGGCAATCCTCTTGATCACGTGTGGGGTGTAGTAGTGACCCCGGTTGGCAATGGCTGCGGTCATATTGGCCAACTGTATGGGTGTAGCCGCAACCTCGCCCTGCCCAATGGCATTGGAGATGATGTAACTCGACGCCCAACGCCCTTCCCCATAAGCCCGATCGTAGTATTCGGTATCTGGAATGCGCCCAGGTCTTCCGGTCGGTAAATCGGTTCCCAGGTATTCGCCCAGACCAAAGCTCTTCATGTGCTCCGTCCAACGGGTATGCCCTTCGGCGGTCGTTTCGAATTTGTTGTAAAAGTTGCGGAAGGTTCCGGCAAAATAGGCATTACAGGAATTGAAAATGCCCTTGTTCAGGTCGCGGACTCCTCCACCGCAGTGGCAACCGCGAAGTGTATTCCCTACATAAAACCCGTTGACGCACTTGAACTTGGTGTCTTTGGTAATCACTCCCTCTTGCAAGGCGACCATGGCGTTCAGGGTTTTGAAAGGAGATCCCGGAGAGGGTTCTGCCAATATCGATCGATCCCAAGTGGGCTTGGCAATGCTGTCGTAATAGAGTTCGGTGTAGTTTTTGGATCGCTCTCGACCGACCAAAAGAGCCGGGTTGTAGGTGGGTCCTGAAATCATGGAGAGGATCTCACCGCTCGAAGGTTCAATAGCGACAATTCCACCGTGTTTCCCATTCATTAGGCGCTCTCCGTATTCCTGGAGGGCCTTGTCGATGGTGATGTGGATTTCTTTCCCCATCTTGGAACTGATGTCCTTGCTTCCACCTTTGTAGGGACCAATATCCCGGTTAAAGTTATCTTTTTGGATGTAGCTGATTCCTTTTTCGCCCCGCAGAATTTCTTCGTATTGTTTTTCAATCCCGGTACGGCCTCGAACGTCACCGGAAATATAGTAGTCGCTGCTGCTGATGTCCCGGTTGTTGACCTCACTAATATAGCCCAAGACATTGGCTGCAGCCGGTGTGTTGTAATAGCGCAAGGACTTCTTCTGAATGTAAAAGCCCGAGTAATGCCTCATCTTTTCCTGCAGTCGGGCATAGTCCTCTTTGGATAATTGAGAAACCAGAGGGGAAGGCAAACGCGGCGAATAGATTTTGGCTTTCTGCAGTTTTTCTTCGTATTCCTCCGGAGTGATTTGCAATAGCTCGCAAAACTCTTCCAGATCGAATTCTTCCACCTCATTCGGAACGACCATCACATCGTAACTGGCTTGATTTCCTACCAGTAGTTGGCCGTTGCGGTCGTAGATGTACCCGCGCTCCGGATAGTTGAACACCCTTTTGATCGAAGGATCTTCCGCTAACACATTATCGCTATCCCGAAAAAGTTGCAGATAGGACAGGCGCCCGATAAAGGTCAGGGCGACGACGACAATGAGGGAGGACATTAAGAGACGAACCATGAATCGATTAAGGGTTTAAGTCAATTTGTTAACAGGCCTTGATAATACAACGCCATTTTGGGTCAATTATTCGGATTTTCTGGTTTAACTCGGTTTGGCAAAAAGGGAGCTGATCAACAGACAAAGGAATAAACTTATTCCGCTGGTAAACAGCACCTTCTTCAAAATTAAAACGAAATGTGAGAAACTTAAAATTTCGAGACTGAAGAAGATCAAATGGTGAATCACCACCAGTAAAATAATGAAGGTAATTCGCTGTAATCGCGTGGTATTGGTGTAGCTGAAACCCTGAAATTCGTAGTTGTTTCCGTAGCAAAAACGGAGGAGCAAAGGTCGAATATAGGCCAGTGTCATACAGGAAATGGCGTGGATGGCCATCGTATCCGAAAAAATATCGATCACGAAGCCCAAGGCAAAACTCGCCAATAAGAAGACGGACCGGTTCTGACGCAAGGGGTACCAGTACAAGAAAAGCACGTAAATCATGGGGTTGATGTACCCCAATAGATTTACATTGTTCAAAATCCAGACCTGGGCCAAAACCAAGAGCACAAAGCGGGTGATATTTATGCTGATCATGCTATTCAACATCTTCGGTCTGGGCTTGGAGGTTGAGGATTTCTTCTCGTTGGTTGTTGCGGATCACGTAGACATTCCTGACGTTGGACATGTCGTTAAAGAGCTGCACTTCAATTTCGTAAAAACTGGTTTCTTTGGGGAGCTTGTAGTCTACCACGACCCCAATTGGAATATTCGGCGGAAAGATGCTCGACATTCCACCCGTCATAATGGTATCCGATTTTTTGATCGGTACGAGTTTGGGGATGTCGTACAACTGCACTCGGGTGTAATCCTCCCCATCCCACCGCAAAGAACCAAATTGATCGGTGCCTTTGATGATGGCATTGATGCTGGAGCGGTCGTTTAGGACGCTCTGAACCGTTGCAAAATTTTGGCTGGTATTTTCGATGATCCCCAATACACCTAAAGGAGTGATGACCGCCATGTCTTCCTCAATTCCATGAGCTGCGCCTCGGTTGATGGTCAGGTAATTGCGGTACGAGGTGATGCTGTTCTTGTTGACTCGGGCCGGAATATACTCGTACACCCGCAAGTCTTCAGCCAATTGCAGGCTGTCTACCTCTGCCAGGGTTCCGAGGAGTTCCCGAAGACGGCGGTTTTCTTCCTGTAGTTTTTCGTTTTCGCCTTTCAGATCAAAGTAGGCGCCAATCCCTCCTGAAATGGAATAGAACTGTC
Source organism: uncultured Flavobacteriaceae bacterium (assembly GCA_964558965.1). Lineage (GTDB taxonomy): Bacteria > Bacteroidota > Bacteroidia > Flavobacteriales > Flavobacteriaceae > Aureicoccus. The sequence goes on along the minus strand of CAZLGZ010000040.1, from coordinate 3,237 downwards.
CACTGACCCAATTGGCCGAATTGAAGTACTTGGATTGGTGGTAGGAGTGCGATTGCACCGTGAGCATCATCCCGATAAAGAGCAAAAGAAGGTACAGAAACGTATTTCTTCTACTGAGTATAAAGTTGATGATGCGTTGCATACCGAGGTCTACTTAGAAAGCCATTTCCCTAAATAAAGTGTTGATCTTATTTGATCAATACGTTCTTGTAGCGGGATAAGTTCTTTAGGGCAATTCCTGTACCTCGCACAACCGCTCTTAGCGGGTCTTCTGCGATGTAGACAGGAAGATCGGTTTTTTGTGAAAGACGTCTGTCAAGACCTCTTAACATAGAACCTCCTCCGGCCAGGTAGATACCGGTATTGTAGATATCGGCAGCCAGTTCTGGTGGCGTTTGAGAAAGGGTTTCCATGACCGCATCCTCGATGCGCACAATACTTTTATCCAGGGCTTTGGCAATCTCGCGGTAGGTAATCATGACCTGCTTCGGTTTACCTGTGAGCAAATCTCGTCCCTGAATGGATTTGTCCTCTGGTGGACTGTGTAAATCGTCAATGGCAGAACCAATTTCGATTTTGATGTTTTCTGCAGTGCTTTCCCCGATGTAGAGGTTGTGCTGGGTGCGCATGTAGTAGATGATGTCGTTGGTGAAGACATCCCCTGCAATTTTCACCGACTTGTCACAAACAATACCTCCCAGGGCAATGACGGCAATCTCGGTAGTTCCCCCACCGATATCGACAATCATATTTCCTTTGGGCTGCATAATGTCTAGTCCGATACCAATCGCAGCCGCCATAGGCTCGTGGATCAGGTAGACTTCTTTTCCGTTCACACGTTCGGCAGATTCTCGAACCGCACGCATTTCCACTTCGGTAATTCCGGAAGGGATACAGATCACCATGCGCAGAGCAGGTGGGAACCACATTTTTTTCAGAGCAGGGATTCCCTTGATGAACATATTGATCATCTTCTCTGAAGCGTCGAAGTCAGCGATCACTCCGTCTTTTAGCGGTCGAATGGTTTTGATGTTTTCGTGGGTTTTCCCCTGCATCATGTTTGCCTCCCGACCGACGGCAATAATTTTTCCTGAGATTCTATCTCGTGCCACAATTGAGGGGCTGTCAACGACGACCTTATCCGAATGGATAATAAGGGTGTTGGCAGTACCGAGGTCAATGGCGATTTCCTCAGTCATAAAATCAAAAAAACCCATATGTCTTTTTCGCTAGTGTTCTGTGGTGAAAAGATAGGACAGTTTGTCCGAATATAGGGGCAAAAGTAGTAAAATTAATGCTTAAAATGACGTAGTCCTGTCATTACCATGGCCATACGATTTTCATTACAAAAATCGATGCTCAATTGGTCGTTGCGCGAACCTCCTGGTTGAATAACCGACTCAATTCCAGCGTTGTGTGCGATTTCAACACAGTCCGGGAAGGGGAAAAAGGCATCACTCGCCATGACCGCTCCCTGTAGGTCAAACTTAAAATGACCTGCTTTGTGGATGGCTTGTTGTAAGGCATCTACCCGTGAAGTCTGTCCTGTTCCGCTGGCCAAAAGTTGCTTGTTTTTAGCCAAAACAATGGTGTTACTTTTGGTGTGTTTGCAAATCTTCGAAGCAAACAACAAATCTTCAATTTCTTCTGCTGTGGCCGCTCTTTCTGTAGCCACTTGAAGATCGCTGGCCATATCGGTACGGTTGTCTCGATCTTGCACCAGGTAACCGTTCAAACAGCTGCGAACCTGAGTCGTGGGAAGAGCGGTTGGTTTTTGCTTGAGCAGAATGCGGTTCTTTTTTCCTTTGAGGATTTCGAGAGCATCGCTGTCAAAATCAGGGGCGATAACCACTTCGCAGAACAGTTGGTGAATTTCTTCGGCTGTAGCTGCATCAATCGTTTTGTTGCTGATCAGAATACCTCCAAAGGCCGAAACCGGGTCCCCGGCAAGAGCATCCACATAGGCTTGCTTGAGGTTATCTCTAGTCGCCAATCCGCAGGCGTTGTTGTGCTTTAAAATGGCAAAGGTGGGTGCATCGTTCTGAAATTCCTGCATCAGACATACGGCCGCGTCTACATCCAAGAGGTTGTTGTAAGAAAGGGCTTTTCCGTGCAATTGATCAAAAAGAGCTTCAAAGTCTCCGGCAAAGACCCCTTGTTGATGCGGGTTCTCACCATAGCGAAGCGGCATAACCTGCTCTACGCTGAGTTTGAGGCTTTCCATTCCGGTACTGCTTTCGTCTAATCCCTGAAAATAGGTGTGGATGGCGGTGTCGTAATGAGAAGACACGGCAAAGGCTTTGCGTGCAAAAGAGGTGCGCTGTGCTTCAGTAGTTCCGCCTTCTTGTCCCTGAATGAGTTGCAGAAGTTCTGGGTATTCGTTACGGGAGGCAATACAAACCACATCGCGGTAGTTTTTCGCTGCTGCACGAATCAAAGAGATTCCCCCGATATCGATCTTCTCGATAATGTCTTGGGCGCTGGCCCCGCTCGCTACGGTTTGCTCAAAAGGATAGAGGTCTACAACGACCAAATCGATTTGAGGAATGGCGTACTCTTCCAACTCCGCGACATCGCTAGCTTCGTTCTGTCTGTTCAGAATTCCACCAAAGACCTTGGGGTGAAGGGTTTTGACCCGACCGCCCAGAATAGAAGGGTAGCTCGTCAGCTCTTCAACAGGTACCACATCTAATCCCAGATCCCGAATAAATCGTTCGGTTCCCCCTGTGCTGTAAAGGGTTACGCCTTGTGCGGCCAATTCTTTAACTAAGGGTTCTAGCCCTTCTTTGTGAAAAACAGAAATGAGAGCCGATTGGATCTTCTTGGATGTGCTCATGTCAGAAAAACGTATGATTGGTAAAAATGCAAAAGTAGGGCATTTGCCCTCTGAGCCCCAGTTAGTTTATCAACAATAAGGGCTGAGTTGTTAAGGTGTTTTGTGTTTAAAACAAGCGGGCCAATTCGCTATTGATGAATTCCAAAAAGTCTTCGTCTTCCGGACTAAATGGATCCAGCACATGGGAATCGATATCGATCTGACCGATGTTCTCTCCTTCGACAAAAAGAGGAACGACAATCTCTGATTTGACGTCAATGCTGCAGGCGATGTAGTTGTCTTGCCCTTGTACATCGGGTACCACAAAATTTTCGTTGCTCTCGGCTACTTGTCCGCAGATTCCTTTGCCGAATGGGATCAGGGTGTGTTCTGTGGGCTCGCCGGCGAAGACGCGTAATTTG
>CAZLGZ010000039.1:0-18061 GCA_964558965.1 uncultured Flavobacteriaceae bacterium | reverse complement strand
TTTGTAAATTTGTTAAACAAAACCCCTTTAAATTGTCAAGTTGAAAACGACCCGACTCTTGTTGACCTTCTTTCTGCTCTGGCTTTCGGGCTATCTTCAGGACGACCTGGAGACTGGCTTAGCCTACTTCGGAATTCTCACTTTGGGACTACTTCACGGTGCAAATGACCTTTCCATTTTGAAGAAAAAGGCTGATAAACAAGAGGTAAAGTCTAAGTTTTGGATGAATATTTTACTTTATGTGGGGAGTCTTGTCGCCGTGCTTCTTTTGTTTTTACAGTTGCCGATTTTGGCACTTCCTGCTTTTATTATCCTAAGTGCCTATCACTTTGGGGAGCAACATTGGAAGTCCCAAACCAGTTTGCAGCATCCTCTTTCCTCGCTTTTCTATTTGGCTTACGGGGGTACCATATTGTTTATGATATTTTACATTGAGTTAGACAATGTATTGCCTTTGATTAGCGATTTGCTCCCGATGGGTTTGCCTGATCAATTTATTGGCTTAGGGCTCCTGGGGTTTGGGGGAATGTTCTTGGTACTCTTGCTGCTCAACGCTTGGATCCGAAAAGATAGACGCCTGGTCCTCCTGGAATTGTTTTATCTGGGACTACTGGCTATTGTAATCCATCAAAGTTCCCTTCTGATGGGTTTTGCTTTGTACTTTGTTCTCTGGCACAGTTTGCCCTCCTTGGCGGACCAATTACGGTTTTTGTATGGAGGGATCGACCGGGCTGCAGCGGTTCAGTATTGGAGAGATTCCAGACTGTATTGGTTTATGGCCTTAATGGGACTCGCTCTTTTTTACTTTTTATTCCAGGGGCAGCACGAATTCTTGGAGACTTTTTTGATCAGCTTTTTGGCAGCGGTGACCTTTCCACATGTAGTGGTTATGCACCGGATGGAGCATTAGAAGGATACCCGAAAACTCAGGTTGGGTGTAATACCCAAAGATTGATTCTCTATTTCCTCAATTTCATCATTGGCATTTAAACGGTAGTAACGGTCGAGGATATTGGTCGTATTCAGCATATTGAGCAAGGAAACACCGGCTTGAGCCTTAACCCCTTGGTTAAGTCTAAAATTGTAGATCGCAGAGCCATCAACCCTCCAATAGAGGGGAAGTACCTCACTGTTCGGTTCCAAGTAGCGGATTTCGGCCGGGACAACAGAATTGTCAACACTATCGGCGGGGGTATAGGGCTTTCCGCTTCGCAGGTTTAATCCAATCCCTAGTTTTAGCTGATCAATACGGTAGGTGCTGGCCAGTGTTAGGGTGTGCCGTATATCCAAATTATTGGGGAAGCTCGGAGGAATCAGTCCATCGAAATTGTAATCGTTTTTATTGAAGGTGTAACTGAGCCAAGTGCTGTAATTACCTCCTTTTTGATTGACGAGCAACTCAAGCCCCCGAACCGCATAGTTGCCGATTTCTCCATTGAATTGGTTCTGATTCTGAAACCCTTGGGTGGAGGTCGAAATACCTTCTACTCGTTTATAAAAACCTTCCAGTCCTATATAGAGGTCGTTCTTTTCGTAATTCAAACCCGCTGATACCTGACGGCCCAACGTCACGGGTAAGGTCAGTCCATCCGAAAGGATCCATCGTCTTTTTTCAATGCCAAAAAAGTTCTGCTCCAAATCGATGATTTGTTGACTTACCTGGCTTTTAAACTCTCCGAGTACTTCGGCGCGCAGACGATCGCTTATTCTCCAGTTGAGGTTAATTCGCGGTTCGACCAGAAAACGGGTAAAGGTGTCCAGGTTCTCATAGCTGTTGATCCGAACCCCCACACGGGCAAAAAACTTTTTTGAGAATGAGCTGTGCTCTAATTCGCTGAATAGGGATTGGTTCCAAATGACCCCCTTAATACGGCTCTGGAAGAAGGGTTGATTCAAGACAGTGATATTGGCGATCCCTGTTTCTACAAATTGGTACCCATTGCGGAAAAGCCATTCGCTGTTGAGTCGGTAATCTGCCTGTACTTTAATGGCTGTTTCAAGGACTTCGTTGTTTTGCAAGAGCTGCTGCTGCCCGCCTGAATTATTCGAAACAGCATCCAATCGGTAACGAGTGGAATAGGCTTCGGTAAAAGTAGAAAAGGCCCTGGACCAGTTATTCCTAAGCTGAACACCGAACGAGAGGTGGGACTGATCCAGACGGTTGTCTTGGTTCACCGTCTCGGTCAGGTTGTAATTTAAACGGTTATCGATGGCTAAAAAGCTGGCCCTGAACTGGTGGTCTTCGTTAAAATCGTAAAGGACTTTGGCCGAAAAATCGGTGAAATAAAAATCCTCTTCTACTTCCTGTTGGGCGCTAGGATTGCCTTCCAGTTCGGTGTCTTGAAAAGCTCTTTGGGTAAACTGTTGATAGGTTGGGGTGTTTAAGAAATCAGTCACCGAGCGCCGGCCGGAAAATTGGAGTGCGAGATCGGGCAAAAGATTGACTTGTCCGAACACATCTCCGCTGATAAAGCTCAGGCCTGCACCACCAAAAAAGTCGTCCTGGATCTCGTTTTCGGTTTCCATTAAAATGCTTCCGCTTACCCCGTCACCATAGTAAGCCGGTGTCCCATTTTTGTAGAGGGTTACCTCTTTGGTCAGGTAAGGGTTAAAGGCCGAAATCAAGCCGAAAAAGTGTCCGGATTGGTACATCTTTATCCCATTCCAATACACCAGGTTCTGGTCGTTGGTACCCCCTCGAATATTGATGGTAGAAACCGTTTCGTTAATACTTTTTACTCCCGGTAAGGCTTGAAGAGTTTGCAGTACATCGGGCTCGCTTAATCCTGGAAGAATGCCAAAGTCTGCAGGCCTGAGCAGGATGCTGGCGTCTTGTTGTTTTTCGATTCCCGAAGTCAGGACCTTGTAGACAACAACTTCTTCTAATTGCTGGTATTTTTCGGAGAGTAGAATCTGTGCACAGGCCCCTTTGCCCAGTAAATCGTTTACCTTCACATAGCGGGTGATGTGTCCCAGGTAACGCACTTTTAAGGTGGCAGAGCGCTCTACTTCCTGCAGGACAAAGCGCCCATCAGCATCAGTGACCAGGGCCTGTTCGCTACCCAGTACCTCCACCGTGGCTCCCGGCACACGATTTCGGGCATAATTATCTAATACACGACCGCAAAGCCTTATCGAAGACGTTTTTACCAGACCGTAATAACGATCACTTATTTTTCGAATTTGGAGGTGGGTTTGGCGGTAGAGGTCACTTAAAACGGTTTCCAGATCTCCTTCCTTCAAAGGGGTAACCACCAGGTCTTCTATTTCGGAATTGACATAGGAAAAACGAACCTCAAAACGGGTTTCAAGTTCTTTCAAATAGGCTGAAAGACTTGTAGAACCGGTCGATTGGGCATTCAGGGGAAGGAACCCCAGAATCAAGATAACCCAGAGTGTACTACGGAGTGTTCGTCGCATAGAAAAGTACCTTCTTCCCTTCACGGGTATACCGCAATTGGGTTGGAATACTAATACTTTCTAACGCTAAATTCAAGTCTGTGTTGCTAAAACTTCCACTAAATAGTGTGGTGAGGTCCACACCATCCTGATCAACGTCTACATCAAATTGGCGCTGTAATTCGTTAAAAACGATTTTGAGCGGGACGCTATGGAAGCTACTTTCTTGGCTCATCCAGCTAGGAACAGCTCCTTCCGTAACCTTTTGTTCGGCCCAGTTACCATCGAGAATCTGTACGGCTTCTCCCGGCATCAACACCAGTTTTTTAAGTCCTTGTTGCACCTGTACTTTTCCTTCAAAACAGCTCACTTCTAGGAGGCCGTTTCGTTGTCTTACATTGAATTCTGTTCCCAAAACGGCGATAGCGCCTTGGCTGGTTTCCACGGTAAATTTGGCTCCTTTAGCGACCTTAAAGTAGGCTTCTCCTTCCAATTCGAGCCGGCGGTTTTCTTCCCATTCGCTTTGCTCATAGGACAGGGTACTTTCGGCGTTGAGAACTACCTCAGATTGATCCGGCAGGTTTAAATTGAGTTGTTGGGCCACTTCAGAAGTAAAGCTTGTCGCCTGGGAGTTGATGTACACATAAGAAATTCCCAACATGACCACGATGATGGCCGCGATTTTAAGGAAAGGACGGAAGGGCTCCATCCAGTGAACAGGAGTGCTGTCCATTTCAATCACAGGCTGCTCGTCGATCGCTGCATTTTTGGCTTCTTGAAGCTTGTTCCAAACCTCCTCTGCCTCAAATTCTGGGGCGCGCAACTGGGTGCTCTCTTCCGCAATGCGTTTGTAGAGGGCATAGTCCGCTGATGCTTCAAAGGCTTTTCGCTCTTCTTCACTCAGCTCTCCGTTGAGCCATTTTGCCAGGTGATTTTCTTCCATGACGTTTTTCTTTACAACTCTAAAACAACCGGGTAGAAAAAAACCCTACCCCGTTTCAAATTTATATTCCTTCGATCTGTTCCCGCAGTGTTTTTAAAGCCAAGTGCATACGCTTCTCGATGGCCTTGACACTGACCCCTTCCATTTCTGCGATCTCAGCATATTTTTTTCCGTCGATGCGGTTGAGTAAAAAAGTTGTTCGCTGGTTTTCGGGTAAGGCATTGAGTGCGTTTTGGAGTTTTTCCTGAAACTGATCGTGTTCCATGAGGTACTCCGGCGATTCATGCGTCATCGACTTTTGGTGCCGATCCGCGTATTTGAGTCGCACTTTTTCTGCCTTAAGGGTGTTGAGATATAGATTATTGGCTACCGTATACAAAAAGGAACGCGCCTTTTCGGGTTGCACTTTGGCACAGTTCTCCCATAACTTTACAAAAGCCTCCTGAACGGTGTCGTGGGCTTTTTCAGAGTTTCCGAATTTATAATAGATGTAATTATAAATCGTTTTTGAATGGGTTTCGAACAATTGGCTGTAGACCTGTTCTTCACAAACGTGATCCATAAGAGCGCCTAAGTTGGGGTTAAAGGTATTTGAAAATTTTAACTCCCAAAGTAGGGTATTATTGCAAGTGGTTGTTTTAAAACCGAATGAACAACAAAATCTAGGCTTAATGAGAAATTTTACTCAAATCACGAAATACTTGGGGCTTTTGATAGCGGTGCTACTGATGGGTGCTTGTCAGGAAGAGTTCGAGGTGGTTGGCAATGAGGAAGAGGAAACCCTTGGAGCCAACTCAACAACAGCCAATCTCATTATTAATACAGCTGCAAATGACGGTTCCTTTGACAATATAGTGGACGGGGCTAGCTGCTTTGCTGTTAACTTTCCGTATACCGTTGAAGTCAACGGGTTAGAAATCACCATCGATTCAATTGAAGACCTTGAACTCATCGAGGAGATTTTTGATTCTATTGAATTCGATGACGATATCCTGGAGATCATTTTCCCGATTACGATCACCCTAGCGGATTACTCCGAGATTGTAGTCGAAAATGCCGAGCAATTGCGCGAGCTTGCCGCAGACTGTATCGAAGGAGGAGATGACGATGATATCGAGTGCATTGATTTTGTCTACCCCCTGACCTTTTTCACCTTTGATGTGGACAATCAGCAAACCGGCACTGTAGTCGTAAATAATGATGAAGAACTAAGACAATTTCTGGATGATCGAGAGGATGATGAGCTCATTAGCCTACAATACCCGGTAAGCTTGATCAAAGCAGACGGAACCACGATTACCGTCGACAGCAATGCCCAACTGGCCATGGCGCTGGAAGCTGCCCGTGAGGAATGTGATGAAGACGATGACGACGATTATAACGATGATGATTTTACAGAAGAAGATCTGGATGAATATCTCGTAGAATGCCCCTGGGAAATCCGAGATATCAGAAGAGATGGATCTGAACAGACTGAACAGTACCGTGAATGGTTAATGGACTTTAAGGAGGATGGAAGTGTAAAGCTCATTGGTGCTGCAGGAGGAATTCAGGAAGGAATCTGGGAAACAAGCCAGACCGAAAATGGTGTTTTACTCACTCTTGATTTTAATTCAGCCAATGATTTCAATTTAAATTGGTTGGTTTACGAACTGGATGATGAGAGAATTAAATTCTTCAGTAGTAACGACAACAGAATCATACTTAAGCAACGTTGTGACTTGACCGATGATGGTACAGGAGGGAATATTGATACTCTTCGTGAGTTGCTTAAGGAATGCGAATGGGTTATTAAAAAAGTTAAACTTCAAGGAGAGGAAATTGATCGCTTGCTTGGATATGAGTTTACGTTTTTGCCAGAGGGGGTAGTTACTCTCAGTAATGGCGTTAACACCTCTGAAGGAACTTGGGAAGTAGGGTTTAATGAAGAGCAAGTCTTGAGTTTGTTGATCAGTATCGGTGACGAACCTGCAGTGAATTTCGATTGGCCTTTGTCAGATCTTCGTAACGAAAGATTGAGGTTTGAGGTGGAAGAAATTGACTATGAGTTGATTTTACAACGCGTCTGTAACGATAATACAAATGACGGTGATGTAGTTGAAATTCGAAGTATTTTGTCTGAAGGAGCTTGGAATGTTGCGCTGTACAAAGAGAATGATATAATTGAAACCGAGAATTTTGCGGGCTTTGATTTCTACTTTAATGAGATGCATCGAGTTCAGGTAGAAGAAAATGCAGATCCTATTATCGAAGGTTTATGGCGAGTGCTTCGAAATCTGGATGGAGATTTAAAAATGTATCTCAATTTTGCTCAGGACGGGGTTTTCGGTGACCTGACTGATGATTGGTATATCAATACCGAAGTACTGAGTGCCACACGAATCGAGTTAATCTCGGAAAGTGATACTGGTGTTGAATATTTGGTATTCGAGAAAATGCAATAAGCTTTTTTGCCCCATACATTTAGGTAGAAGCAGGCCGCCGGGTTTATCTCAGCGGCCTGCTTTCATTATAATGTGTAATTTTGTGCTTCTTCTAAAATGACCCGTCAAAGATGTTTGATAATTTAAGCGATAAGCTCGATAAAGCCTTTCACGTTCTCAAGGGACGAGGGCAGATTACAGAGATCAATGTAGCTGAAACGATGAAGGAAATTCGCCGTGCCCTATTGGATGCGGATGTCAATTTCAAAATCGCAAAAGAATTCACTAACAGGGTCAAGGAAAAAGCCCTGGGGCAGGACGTTTTATCCAGCATTAAACCGGGTCAGTTGCTCACCAAAATCGTTCGGGATGAACTCGCCGAATTGATGGGGGGCGAGGCAGCTGGTGTTGATCTATCAGGGCAGCCTTCAGTTATTTTAATGTCGGGTCTTCAAGGTTCGGGTAAAACGACCTTCAGCGGTAAATTGGCCCGCTACCTCAAAACAAAAAAATCAAAGAAACCACTATTGGTTGCCTGTGATGTCTACCGCCCTGCGGCGATTGACCAGCTGCACGTGGTCGGTGACCAAATTGGCGTGGAGGTGTACTCCGATCGAGAGAACAGCGATCCGGTTTCTTTGGCACAAGCCGGTGTGGCCAAAGCCAAGGAACTCGGTTGCAATGTGGTGATTATCGATACCGCTGGTCGTTTAGCTGTTGATGAGGCTATGATGACCGAAATCAGCAGTATTCATAAAGCGGTGCAGCCCAACGAGACACTATTCGTGGTGGATTCCATGACGGGGCAGGATGCCGTCAATACCGCCAAGGCCTTCAACGATGTCCTGGATTTTGACGGGGTTATCTTGACGAAACTAGACGGTGATACCCGCGGGGGTGCGGCAATTTCGATTAAATCGGTGGTGAATAAGCCGATCAAATTCATCGGTACCGGCGAGAAAATGGAAGCCTTGGATGTGTTCTATCCCGAGCGGATGGCTGACAGAATCCTGGGGATGGGGGACGTTATCTCTTTAGTGGAGAGAGCCCAAGAGCAATTCGACGAAGAGCAGGCCCGCAAGATCCAAAAGAAAATTGCCAAGAACCGTTTCGGTTTCGATGATTTCCTCAGCCAGATCCAGCAGATCAAAAAGATGGGGAATATGAAGGATTTGATGGGGATGATACCCGGTGCAGGAAAGGCCTTGAAAAATCTGGATATCGATGATGATGCTTTCAAGCACATTGAGGCCATGATCCACTCCATGACGCCGGACGAGAGAGCCAATCCGGCCAAACTCAATTCGAGCCGAAAAAAGCGAATTGCTAAAGGGAGTGGCCGCAGTATTCAAGAAGTAAACCAACTGCTCAAGCAATTCGAGCAAATGAGCAAAATGATGAAGATGATGCAAGGTGGCGGTGGAAAACGCATGATGCAGATGCTTTCACAAATGCAGTAAACCTCAACTAAATGACCTTATTAGACGGAAAGGCTGTCAGTGGCCAAATCAAAGATGAAATTGCAGTAGAAGTCTCCAGAATGAAGGAGAAAGGCGAAAAGGTGCCTCACCTGGCTGCCATTATCGTCGGAACAGACGGGGCCAGTCTAACCTATGTCGGAAGCAAGGTCAAGGCCTGCGAAAGAGTAGGATTTGAATCTACTTTGATTCAGATGCCCAGCACCACCTCCGAACTGGAGTTGTTGAAGAAGATTGAGGAACTCAACGAAGACGCCAATATTGATGGATTCATCGTACAACTACCATTGCCAGAGCAAATCGATGCCCAAAAGGTGATCATGGCCATCGATCCAGATAAGGATGTCGATGGTTTCCACCCCACTAATTTTGGAAAGATGGCGTTGGATATGAGCACCTTCATCCCGGCGACCCCTTTCGGTATTTTGGAGTTGCTCGAACGCTATAAAGTCGAAACCAAGGGGAAACATACAGTGGTGATCGGTCGAAGCCACATTGTCGGACGTCCGATGAGTATTTTGATGGGGAGACGCGGTTTTCCTGGGAATTCCACGGTAACCTTAACCCACTCCCATACCAAGAACATTACCCAAATTATATCGCAGGCTGATATTGTGATCTCTGCGCTGGGTATTCCAAATTTTGTCAAGGCGGAGATGGTCAAAGACGACGCAGTGGTGATCGATGTAGGAATCACCCGGGTTCCGGACGAAACAAAAAAACGAGGTTATTATATCACGGGAGATGTGGATTTTGAAAATGTCAGCAAGAAGGCCTCCTTTATCACCCCGGTTCCCGGAGGAGTTGGGCCGATGACCATTGCGATGTTGATGAAGAATACCCTATTGGCCCGGGAACGTCACCGTTCTAAGTAGTCTAAAAGACCCTGCTGAGGTTAAATCCAAAGAAAAACCTTCCGTCTTGCCAGTCGCCGTTGCCATTGGCTAAAAATCCATTTTCGAACATGGGCTGTGCATTGGTGAAATGCAACTGAAAAACGTGCCCGCCGGTCTCGATATCAACCCCTACAGAGAGGGAATTTTTAAAAGGTGATCCCTCGGCACGGTTCATATGCCAACCGTAGTCTGCATTAAAACTCAGGCGCTTACTGATCTTATGGCGTCCACCGATTCCCAAAATGAATTGGGTATTTTCTTGGGGATTATAAAAGACGGTGTTCTCATGCAGTAGGGAAGGAGCCAATTGCAAGGAGAGTTTTGAGTTGATTTTCCGTGAAATCAGGAGCTGGGCCACATAGCTCAAGCGATCACTGAATTCCAGATTCGGTAAGCTGAGCTCATTGAATTGGGTGTCTATGGTGAGTAAATTATAGCCGACCACCGTCACAGGAAAACCACTCTCTTCCTGTTGAAGCAGGCGATACTTCACATTAAAGCCGTACATTTTGCGGTAGGAGGAACGTCCGAAGCCCACGTTAAATCCCTCCCAGGGAGCATAGACAAAGCTCAACTTAGTCACGGCATTGTCCAGGCCGAAGAGGTTGTCGAAGCCGTTTTCGACGCTCCCAAAACGGTGAGCGACGATGAAGTAGAAATCTCCTTTATCGGCCAACTTGGTCGATTCAAAATTGACGATCTTAAGGCCTTTAAAGGCGGCGATGGTTTCGGTTTTGTCCTCATCCCATTCCTCTTCGAGTTGATTCATTAAATCATCCTGTGCAAAAGACCCTGCCGGAAGGGCCATCAGGAGGAATAAAATCAGTGATTTCTTCAGCTTTATCATACACTAAAACTACTACTTTGAACGTATTATATCTAGGGCGGTTTAAATCAAACGATGAATCACGTAAGAATTGTGTTATGAAAAAGAAATTGAGCCTTCCCTTTATCCTCCTTTTTGGACTTGTGTTTTGGGCCTGTTCTTCCGAGAGTGTTTCGGATCTGGCCGACATTGATCCCGAAGAACCCGTTACCTTTGTTGCTGATATACAGCCTATTCTTCAGAATGACTGCGCGAATTGTCACGGAGCTGTTCCAGCGAATGGAGCACCCAATTCCTTGCAAACCTATGAACAGGTGAGGAATGCTGTGCTCACCGAAGACCTGATTAACCGGATTAACAACGCGGGATCTCCCATGCCCCCGACAGGACTGATGGCTCCCCCTTCCCGTAGGCTCTTCGACTTGTGGGTAGAAGGTGGGTTTCAAGAAAACTAGTATGAAGCTTTTTTCTTTATTTCTGTTTTGTTTCTGCATTTTTGCTCTGCCTGTAAAGGCGCAGCAATGGCAAACCAAGACAGGAGAACTCTTTTTTGAAGCAACCGATACCAGTATAGAGCCGGTGCGTGCCAGGAATTCAAAAGTGGCAGCCCTAATTGATCCAGAGAGCCGTAAAATTGCAGTTCTGGCCAAGGTGCGGGACTTCCAGTTTCGGGTGGGTTTAATGCAAGAGCATTTTAACGAAAACTACCTGGAATCTGACCGTTTTCCGTTTATGAGATTTGAGGGGACTTTTGAAGGGGAAATGCCCTTGGAAGACTTCGAAGGTCCCATCTACGTAGAAGGTACCTTAAAACTTCATGGCGTAAGTCAGCCTCTCCGCACCCAAAGCCGTTGGACGCGCTCCGGAAATCAAATGGAAATGAAGGTTTCCTTTACCACTCGGACGGCAGATTTTGGAATAAAAATCCCCAAAGTCGTCATCAAAAAGATAGCCGAAGAAGTGGAAATTAGCGGTACTTTTTTATTCGACTTAGCGGGCGAATAACTGCTCTATATTTTTAAAAGCCTTGAATTCTAAGGCATTGCCTGCAGGATCCAGAAAAAACAGGGTCGCTTGTTCTCCGGGCTCTCCTTTAAACCGCACATAGGGCTCAATGACGAATTCGATATTATGGGCTTTTAAGCGTTCAGCGAAGGGATCAAACTCATCATAAGGGAGTACTACCCCAAAATGGGGTACAGGAACGTTTTTACCGTCCACGGCATTGGTGTGCAGATCTTCCTCTGATTTGGGCTTGTAGTGAATCACCAACTGGTGACCGAAAAAGTCAAAGTCAACCCAATGATCACTGCTTCGTCCTTCTTCAAATCCGAGTGTATCCCGGTAAAATGTCCGGCATTCGGCCAAGTTATGCACGGGAATAGCAAGGTGAAAAGGAGAAATCTTGTTCATGTCTACGCGTTTTGCAGAAAAGAAATGATCTGCTGGTTCACGCCTTCTTGGTGCATAGAATGTCCCAAACCTTTGGTTTCTATGAGTTGGCTGCCTTTCCAGTGCCTGTGCACCTTTCTCGAGGCTTCAACATTGATTTGGCGGTCTTCTACATCGTGTAGTAGCAGTCCTTTCTTGGTGTTGTTTTCTACAAATATAGCGCTCGAAAACTCATCGACATGAAGCCCTAACCAAGACTTCAAATAGTTGTCCATGGCGGTATACGCTCGCTGATTGAATCGCAGGGTCTGCTGGTATTGATCCATGATTTCTTTGAAATCACAAGGCGAACCGATGGTGACAATTTTATCGAGTTCGGATTCTGGTCGAACATAGTGGTCGTAAAGAATAGCCATTCCACCCATGGAATGCGCAACGACGTGCTCAGGTTTATAGGCTTCTATGACCTGACGTGCGACATCCGCATATAAGGGTGCATAAAGTTTGTCCCCACTAGAATAACCATGACCGGGAGCATCAAAGGCATAGATGTTGAATTGGGCTTCTTGTAAGTAACCGATCAGGTTTCTCCACCGGAACACATTGCTTTCCCAGCCGTGTAGGAGCAATACGGAAGGACCTTCACCGGGCCAGTGGTATGTCTGGATTTGGTGACCACTAAACTGTTCTGTTTTATACCGAGCGGCATCCAAATAGGGGGCTTGTTTGGGTTTTACCCGGCCCGCTCGGACCTTGCAAAAGAGATCGATTCCAAGTTTGGCTCCTCTTCTTTTGGAGAAGAGGGTAATGACATTCAGGCTTTTGCCGATGAAAATGGGCATGTAGCGAGCCATCAGTTTTTTCATAATAAGTAACTTTTTGTAACTTACTTTTTATTAGATACTAAGGTAACCCTTTTCGAGACACCCTGAAAAGGTTCCTTTTAGTAAACTCAGTCACCCTATGGAAAGTACTATTGATAATCAGTCGGTTAGTCGAAAGAAAAAAATGGAAAATATGTTCGGGCACCTGGATTATAAGCATCCACCGCGCTTGTGTCCCGTCCGAGATGTCCTATCTCAGGCCTCAGATCAATGGAGTATTCTCATTCTTTTATGGTTGGGGTACTACCCAGAATTGCGCTTCAATAAACTCAAAAAATACGTCTACGGGATCTCGAGTAAGGTGCTGAGTCAACGACTTAAAACCCTTCAGGAACAGGGATATGTCGAAAGAGAGGTCTTTCCGGAAGTACCTCTTCGCGTGGAGTACCGCTTGACGGAATTTGGTCAGAGCTATGTAGAGCGCCTCTTGGAATTAACAGAATGGATGCACCAGAACAGCCCTATGGTCAAGGCCAATCCAAAAGATTACGGTTTAAAATAAGGTCTACCAGCCCATCATAATGTACTTGAGCTTGGCGTCTTCAGGAATTTGAACAGCTTCGACTTTCTGAACGCCAAAACGCAGATTTTCCGGCAGCTCTTCCTTGTCGATACTGAAGTACAGTTCACTCTCTTCCACAAAGACGACAATATTATTCAGGGTAGGGCTGATCTTTTTGATGGTGTAGGTGTCTTGCAGTTCGCCAAAGGTGCTCTCGAGGCTGATGCCCGCCTCACTGGTGTACCGAGGGTCTTCAATGCGTACATGATTGATCACTTTAAGGCTGTCCTCTTTATCAGGGGTTAACGTGAGCAGTAATTCGCCTCCTTTTTCAAAGATCTTGTACTTGGTATAAGCGGTAACATTGGGGATGTCATCGTAAACGTCTTCGACTACAGAGTCTTCCGCAAATAGTTTTTCGAGTTCAGCAGCAGGGGTATCCTTCGGCAGTAATCCCACTTGTTCGTTGGTAACTTTGAATTTGGCATCTTCAAAGAGGCTACACGCAGCCAATAAAAGGAAGATGGAGGTCGTGGCAAGAATTTTTCTGGATTGCAATCGCATAGGGGTTTTTGTTTAGTGGGGTTATCGCATTACTTTTTTAAGGACGCCAAAGACTTCACGAATAAAGGTGGCGCTGGTCAGGACTTTAACCACCGGATTCATACGTGTACTTTTTCGTCTTGAAGTGCTCCGTGTTTTTTGGGACTTCTTTTCTTTTTCTTCTTCTTTTGCCAACTCTTGGGCACGGGCTATTTTCTCATTTAGCAGCTCGTAAGCGCTTTCGCGATCAATACGCTCATTGTATTTTTTTGTGAGCCCGGATTCGGCAATGACGGCCTTGAGTTCTTTGGGCGTCAGAATGTCCATTCGGCTCATAGGAGCGCGCAGCAAGGTAGCCGCCAAAGGTGTTGGTCTTCCTTTTTCGTCCAGCGCCGTAATTAAGGCTTCGCCAATTCCCAAAGAAGTGAGTACTTCATCCGTTTTGTAGTAGTCCGAAATAGGGTAGTTATCGGCGGTCATTTTGATGGCCTTGCGGTCTTTTGCCGTAAAGGCGCGCAAAGCATGTTGCACTTTCAAACCGAGCTGAGCCAGTACCTCGTCCGGCACATCCGTTGGGTTTTGGGTCACAAAATAGAGCCCCACGCCCTTGGAGCGAATCAGTTTGACAATGCTCTCGATTTGATCCAAAAGAGCCTTGGAAGCCTCTTTAAAAATCAAGTGGGCCTCATCGATAAAGAAAATGAGTTCGGGTCGATCGGCATCCCCTTGTTCGGGAAGGGTACTGTAGATCTCGGCCAGAAGACTCAGCATAAAGGTCGAAAAGAGCTTAGGCCGGTCTTGAATATCAGTCAGGCGAACGATATTGATGTAGCCCTGGCCTTGGTCGTCAATGCGCATCAAATCGTCAATCTCAAAGGATTTTTCACCAAAGAAAAGTTCAGCGCCTTGTTGCTCCAGCTCAATGATCTTTCGCAGAATGGCCCCCGTGGAACTGCTCGAGATTCGTCCGTATTGGGCCTTGAATTCTTCTTTTCCTTCCCCTGTAGCGTATTGCAGTACTTTTTTGAAGTCTTCCAAGTCGAGTAGAGGAAGATTTTCGTCATCACAGTATTTGAACAAGACCGCAACAATCCCTTCCTGGGTAGGGGTGAGGTCTAAAATACGAGATAGGAGTACGGGCCCAAATTCTGAAACGGTTGCTCTGAGGCGCACCCCATCTTGTTCGGAAAGGCTGTAGATTTCTAACGGAAAGCGACTCGGTTCAAAGGGAAGACCAATCTTTTCGTGTCTTTCGTCAATTTTTGGGTGCCCTGGACTCGGAGCGGCTAGTCCGCTGAGGTCGCCTTTAAGGTCCATCAGCAATACAGGAATCCCCTGCTTGGACAAGTTTTCGGCCATGACCTGAAGGGTCTTGGTTTTTCCGGTACCCGTTGCCCCGGCAATCAGTCCGTGGCGGTTGAGGGTTTTTAATGGAATTCTAACAAAGGCTTCGGTGACTGTTTCTTCTCCCAACATAGCAGCCCCCATAATCAAGGCGTCCCCTTTGGTTTTGTAGCCCTCTTGTATATGTGCTTTAAAAGCGTCCTTGTCCAACATCGTGTTGCTTTGATGTAAAAGTAGGGGAATTTTAGGCAAAAGATCAAGCCGTTTAGGGGGCAAGAATGCGCTATCTTTGCCGCGCTATGGGCAATCAGTACACCAAGGAAGTCGAAGCAGGTACCTATCTGCCACTAATGGAAGCCTTCTACACCATTCAAGGAGAGGGATTTCATAAGGGTGCAGCCTCCTATTTTATCCGCGTTGGTGGATGCGATGTAGGTTGTCACTGGTGTGATGTCAAAGAGAGTTGGGATGCCGAAAAGCACCCGCCTACTTCGGTTGATCAAATTGTTGAAGAGGCCAAGAAGTATTCTGATACCGTTGTGGTTACCGGAGGAGAACCGCTGATGTGGAATATGACTCCCCTGACTTCACAGCTGAAGGAAAGGCAAATGAAAATTCACATCGAGACTTCAGGTGCCTATCCGCTTAGTGGTGAATGGGATTGGATTTGTTTGTCGCCCAAGAAAAACCTCCTGCCTAAGGACGAAATCTACCTGGTAGCCGATGAGCTCAAGGTCATCGTATACAACCGGCACGATCTAAAGTTTGCCGAAGAACAGGCGGCAAAAGTCGGTCCCGATTGTCATCTTTACTTGCAACCTGAATGGAGTGTCCGAGATAAGGTGATGCCCCTTATCGTCGATTTCGTTTTGGAGAATCCCAAATGGAAAGCCTCCTTACAGACCCATAAATACCTGAATATCCCTTAGGAATTAACGACCGCCATTATTCTGCAGGTCCAAACGGCATTCGGCGTCAAGTACTGGCACGATAGCCATGCCCTTGGAAGCCCTTGCTGAAAGAGCCTTCATCATCCCACCTCCGAACTCCAATTCGGCGCGCATAAGACAACCGTCCACGGAGCAGTGGTTCGAGGCATTTGGATCTTCGTGATCATTGACCGGAGTCGTACCCAGGTTGACCAAGCCAAAGAGGTGACCAAATTCGTGGTTGATGGTGGCCGTTTCTACATCGGTTACTGTGATGGCCGCATCTTGACTGGCTAAAAGGCGAACAGTTCCTTCAAATATCACCATAGAAGTGTTGCGGTAGACCGCTCCCAGGGTGACCAAACCTTCGTTGAGGTCGTCGTTTTCTGAGGAGGCTCCGGTAAAGTAAATGAAGATGGCCAAGGTGTTCCCGTCGTTGTAATTTTGCCTGATTTCCGCTTCGATATCAGCAACTTGTTGAAAAGAGAGTTCCGTTTCGCTTGGCGGGTCCACTTCGTGGTACTCCACCACAATATTTTCGCGGGTTTTGAAGGTGTGCTGCACCAAATAGTCTCTAAAGTTGTCAATCGAGATGCTGGAAGGGCGGAATCCATTCACATAGGCAATCTCAATCAGGATGCGATCGAAGTTGTCGTTGGATAGAATATCCCGCGCAGAGTCACCAATGGCCAGCAAGTTACCGGTTCGGTCAACTCCTGTTCCCCCGTTATCGTCTCCGCTGGGCGGTTGTTCATCGGTTTGGGAACCACATTGCACAAGAAAAAGGCCGAATACGGCCAACAAGATCAAGGAAATTCTTTTCATAGCACTGGTATAATGGAGCAGTGTTTAGCGACTTACAATTTACAAATTCTACTACAGAGTTAAAAGTCAAGGTCTTTTACTCAAAACTTCAGGCGAGTACCAAACGAGCCAAATAATCATAATGTGGGCCTTCTTCGAGGAGTTCGTAGGCAAATCCTACGTCCTCGGCTGTCTTTTTTAAGCGCTCTGGATCGACAAAGACCCAGTCAAAATCAGGTCCTTCGCGTCCATCGTAGCTGAAATGGTACTGGACGTCTCCATAGTAGAGTCGGTCTCCGGGTACCCAGATTCCACCGTCTTCCTCCTCTTCAAAAACATAACGGATATCCGAGGAATCCAGAAGAATCTGTCCCTTTGGTCGCAAGAGACCTTTGAGGCTTTCTAAAAAAGCAGGTAATTGATGTAGTTGCCCAGCTAAACCTATGCCATTCATCAAAAGTAAGAGGGTATCGTACTGCAGGGCACTGTGTTGACGGAAATGGGCAAGCGTTGTGCAATGGGCGTCCCGAACGCCTTGAGCTTTACAGCAGCGAATAGCCCCGAGCGATTGGTCGAGTGCCGTAACTTCCATGCCTTTTTTATCCTGCAGGTAAAGGGAATGAATTCCACTACCGGAGCCAATATCCAAAACACGGCCTCGGCATTCTTGGAGTGCTCTTTGTTCCAGGTCCGGCATTTGATCGTAAGTTCGGAAAAGGTGGGGCAGGGGCATTTCCTCATCCTGATCCAGGGATGAATGGGTCATTAAAGGTCCCTTGGGTTCCCCTTGGTAGTAATCCCACATCGCTTCCCCCAGGATGTCCGTCTCAAATGCATTCTCCATGGTGCAAAGATCGGCTATTCCGCTCAAGTTGTATTTTTGAAAACGCAATTAAGTTACCATGGAGGAAGCCGATTTTAACGAACTCAAAGAGAAGGCCAAGCAGCGAAAGAAGGCCCATAAAAAGCTTCTGGATAAATTGAGTAAACGGCCTCCCAAGCACCTGGATTCTCTCATGGTAGAATTGCATGAAGAGGAGTTCAGAAGAACAGACTGCTTGGACTGTGCAAACTGCTGTAAGACCACAGGACCTCTTTTTACCCAAAGAGATATCGAGCGTCTCTCCAAACATTTTCGAATAAAACCAACGGCCTTTATTGAGCAGTATTTACGAATAGATGAGGATCAAGATTATGTTCTTCAGCAGTTGCCTTGCCCTTTTTTACTAGAAGACAACCGCTGTTCGGTTTACGATCACCGACCCAAGGCCTGCCGAGAGTTTCCGCATACAGACCGCAAGAACTTTCCTCAAATCAAGTCCCTGACCATGAAGAATGTGGCGATTTGTCCGGCGGCTTTTCGAATTGTGGAAGCACTCGAAAAGGCGGTACAGAAATAAGTGGTATCAGTTTCGTAAATTGGGTTCGTTGCAAATTGATTGAAAAAGAAAGTATGGAAGAATTGATCACCTATTTTGAAAATATTCCCTCCTGGCAGCGATCCGTTATTTTGGTTGGTGGAATCACCTTCTTTTGGGTTTTAGAAGGTGTCGTACCGCTGTTCCGATTTGGTTATCGCAAATGGCGCCATGCTTTGCCCAATTTCTTTTTTACCCTGACCACCATACTGGTGAATTTTTCGCTGGCATTTTTACTGCTGAAAACCTCTGATTGGGCCGTGCAGAATGAATTTGGTAT
>CAZLGZ010000038.1:0-18083 GCA_964558965.1 uncultured Flavobacteriaceae bacterium | reverse complement strand
CATTCAGGAAGAGAGAAGTATCGCTGGCACTTATAAAGTGTTTGAATATTCCCCTGACAGCACGGAAATTAAATGGCAGAAAGGAGTCCATATCATTGAACGAGACAGCCTAAGTGGTCGACTTTATTCCTATACCAACAGAAATTCTCAAAATGACAGCTTGTACTTAGAAAATGTAAAGAGAGAAATCGTTTATCTCGATAATAATTTTTACTACTTCGAATTTTGGGAGCATTTCTATGCCAAGATGGACCCCGAAGAAAATAAGGACACCCTGACCTATCGAAATTTATGCACCGACAATCCCTACATCAAAGTGCGGATTAAATAAACGAATCAATGGGCAACAACAAACTCATCATAGACGAACGCCAACGAGAAGTTGGGAATTTTTTAGTCGGTCGACTTTTGCCTTTTCGCAAGAAGAGACAGGTGGGCCCCTTTGTTTTTATTGACCACATGGGGCCTTCTCCCATAGGGCCTGGTCAGTACAGTGATGTGGATCAGCACCCCCATATTGGCCTTTCGACCCTGACCTATTTATTTGAAGGGGAAATTGAACACAAAGACAGCACCGGAGCAGAACAGGTCGTGCGGGCCGGAGATGTTGGCTTTATGAGTGCGGGGAAAGGAGTCACCCATACGGAGCGCACCCCTCAACACCAAAGAGACGGTGCTCAATATACCCTTCACGGTTACCAGGTTTGGGTCGCTCAACCCAAAGAATTCGAAGAGAGTGACCCTCATTTTCAATACCACGAAGCTCCCGAATTACCCCATTGGGAAACCGAAGATCTTCGCTTTACTTTAGTGGCTGGGGAAGGCTTTGGTCGCCAATCCCCCTTAGATGTTTATTCCCCTCTGTTTATGGTGGACATCCGCTCCAAAAACAAAGAAGGTCGAATCAATATTGCCGGAGAATTACAAGGCGAGATCGCTGTTGTTGTCGTCAAAGGAAAAGTCCTTGTTGACGGTGAGTGCATCGAACAAGGACAGATGTTGGTTTCCCAAACCGAAAACAGTTGTTGTTTAGAACTGGACGATCACGCACAACTCTTGTTGTTCGGTGGTCAGCCCCTTCCGGAAGAGCGGTTTTTAATGTGGAATTTCGCCTCGAGTGACAAAGCCAAATTAGAAGAAGCAAAGGCGAAATGGATCGCTAAAGACTTTCCGAAAGTCCCTGGAGATGACACCTATATTCCCTTTCCTTCCTGAATTATAAGAGAGTACACTAATTACTTATTAACCATTTTATTAGCTTATCGTTAATAAAATGTAATTATTTCTATTGTATTCACAACAAAAGTGATCGATCTTTAAGAAACCTTAAATCGAATCACATGGCAACCTTAAA
This sequence comes from uncultured Flavobacteriaceae bacterium, assembly GCA_964558965.1. Lineage (GTDB taxonomy): Bacteria > Bacteroidota > Bacteroidia > Flavobacteriales > Flavobacteriaceae > Aureicoccus. The sequence continues at coordinate 16,729 of CAZLGZ010000038.1, read as the reverse complement.
AAATCTTTCGCATGAAGAAATTGAGGAACTGTTCATGAACAGCCTAGAAAATTTCTTCTCGGGGGAGTTGACCAACAAGGAGCGCTCCATCTTGGAATGGATGAAATCCGGAGGAAAAGGTAAGTTTTGGGACCTGCCCGAAAACCAATAATACCCGCACCTATTTTAAACTATACCTCTGATTTTTAACGTCTAGCACAAGGGTTTTCCCGAGGAAGAACTTGTTTCCTATCATGCCTTCCATTCCGGAAAAACGCATGAGCAATTCTTGGGTCATACTGTACCCTTCCACATAAGTGACCTCCTGCAGAGGGATGCCTACCTTCCCCATCTGAACAAGTCCTTTCGCGGGAGCCGTGTAAACGTAGAGCGTTTTGCCCCAAGAATTCGCCTTATCCTCTCTTATTGGGCCATCGGGCACCCTCGCCTCTTCCCAATTTCCTTTATCTGTGATCCATTGGTAAGCACTGGATCCCGAATCGAAAAGCAACTTTAGACTCCTTTCGTTGACCTTAGCGTGAAAAATCAATTTGCGTTTATCAAACGAAAGAGGGGTCCAATCCGCCTGAGGTGACTCCAGAGTAAACCGACAATGCCTTTTTTCAAAATCCATTTCCACCACTCTTTTTTCTAAAATATCGGATCCCAGGGTACCAATAATGGGGTATTGATTATCCTTTATAGAATATCCATACTCCTTCAAATAGAAGCCCGATCTCTCCATCTTCATACCCCCTAAGTCCAGGGAACTGAAATCAGGCTTCCCTTTGCTGCTTGTCAAGCTGTCCAATTCTTTTAGCGGAACAGTAAATAACATGGTATTGGGTGCACCGTAATCCAATTGGAGATAATAGGTCTCGGAAAACCCATTGACCTGAACAGGAACCAGCATAGCCTGATAGGGGACCTTGGCTGATCCTACCCACTGCATGTCAACCTCCCCGGTTCCGCTTAATTGCAAACTATTCTCTGGCGGAGTAAACTTATTATCGAAATAGAAGTAACCGCCTAGGGCACTAAATACAAGAAGGGTTAACAAACCCAAAAGAATCTTTTTGATCATGTTGCTGAATTGTCCGGCAAAACTCAGCAATACCCTGAAAAAAGAAAGAATCAAGAAGCCGTCAATAAGGCGACAATTCTACGACACGACTTATAAAAGCTTGATTTTTAGATCTATGGCAAGCCCACCCTTTTTATCTAGTTGTATAGCATTGGCAATGACAATGGCGAGATTAAGAAGAACAAAAACGAAAATGATCGGAAAAACCAAAGGCATATCAGTACCGAGGGCGGACTGAATTATGGGTGCCAGCATCAAAACCAAAGAAAAAAGCACAAACCATATAACCTGAATAACCAGTATCTGCTTTCCGAATTCTTTAACCTTGACAGATTTTGCCTTATAGGTTAAGTATAAAGGGAAAATTAAATTTCCGAAGGGGATTAAGAAAAAAGATAAGGTACTGAGATTGATCCATTTTATTCCAGCTAGATCCACTCCACTCTTTGAATCCAACAAGTCACTTTCTTGAACCTTGAGCGTCTCGGCCAAGGTACTCAGGGTATGCCCTTTTAGTACTTGACCGGCTTCTATACGTTGAATCGTTCTTAAAGAGAGACCCGACATCTCAGCTAGTTGATTCTGAGTGAGGTTTTTCGCTTCTCTGACTTGCTTAACCGCATTCTTCATTGCTTTCTAAAAGCTTATTCCTCATCCAGAATTTTAAAAATCAAATCAATGACCTCTTCAAGAGGTTCAGGAGGTGTGCCGGCATCAAAAAGACTGGAGCTATATTCCCCCGTGGTGGTTTTAACGATGAGTTGAGCAGTTGCTGCTCTATCTGTTGCTCTACCTTCTGAAGGAGGTTCCAAATCAGCTAAATTGGGTAAGTCAATTTGTTGCAGGGCCTTCACAAAGACATCCCATTGGCTTGGGGATAGCTCGAGATTTCTGTTCTCTTCTGTCAATCCCATTCGATTCATCTCGAGCTTGGAAGGAGTCACCTTGCAATAGAGGTTATTGCCCCTGGCATCCTCCCGATATACAATATCAAGTACTTTCAAATCTGAACTGGATTGTGCGCTGCAGGACATAAAAGTCAGGCAAATCACGGATAATAAAAGAATAGGTTTCATATCGACAGAAAAAAGGCACTAGAATACTAGTGCCTTTATAAATGTAAGGGTTTCCTTTTAATTAGTCAGCCATCGCAGCACGGTACCCACCTGGTGCGAATACAGACCACATGCGATCTCTCTGACCTGCAGTAAACATATTCAAACAAGGGTCAGAAGAATAATCCATGAAGTTCATGGTCATATCGTTTGTTCCACAGCTTACCGTTGGGTAAGTTGGGCATCCACGACTAGGCCCGTCAGAATCAGGAGTGTCAGCAACAAAATCGCTAGCTCCACATCCTCCATCACCCCAAATGTGGCGAAGGTTCAACCAGTGACCTACTTCGTGAGTAGCGGTACGACCGGTTGAATACTGCGTATTCCCAACAAAACGGTGATCCATGACGATACCATCTGTAGCGCGATTTCCTCCAGGAAACTGAGCGTACCCTAGAATGTTTCCTCCTCGGTAAGGCATGTTGTTCACTACCCACATATTCAGGTATTCTTCCGGGTTTACTACCGGCGAAACAGACTTCATTGAGTCGTCTGGTCTCCATGAACGCTTTCTATTGTACGTACGAATCACTTCTTGAAGAACAAAAGAAATATTGATGTCCGCCTCTACTGAAGCAAATTCTCCAGGAATAGTGTTGCGCCCGGGGTTACCCAGATTGAAATCTTCATTCAAAGCCACGATTTGCTCTTCGATCTGAGAAAGCGGAATGTTCTCTGAAGCGGTGCGATAAATAACGTGTACGACTACAGGGATCTCGATGGAACCATCGGCCAATAAACGACTCGTCACACCATCACTGATAACTCTTTTTGTGTGCTCTTCAACTTCCTGCATGTTTAAGGCAAGATTAGGATCGTTGGCCAAGTTTTCTTCCAATACACCCATGGTACCGCATTGGTCTTTTGCTAATAAGAGTACAGAATCATCAACAGAAACTTCTGCCTCATCAACGGATTCAAATTGCTCACAAGAAGCGAATAGAGCAACGCATGCAAAAGCACTTAAAGCTATTTTTTTCATAAATAATTAATTAGGATAATGGTTATTACTCAGCTGCAAAGTACATTTATTTAACTTTATATTAAGTTTTTCTTAAGATTTTCGATAATCTGCAATTCTTGGTTATCCCTCGATGTGACTTTTTCGAACCGATGGTGTCATAAAGACAATCAACGTAAAAAAATATCGAGATGAATCTTTCAAAAACCTTATTAATGACTGCTGTTTGTGGTTCTTTTCTAAGCAGTGCCTGTAAGATGAAAACAGAAGAAAAGCAGAATAGTCTAGTCAATTCTAATCCTTCTCAGATAGAAGAAATCAATCAATTGGATTCTTTAGCAAAGGAGTATGAAGCCATGAGTCAGACAATTGACAGTACAACTCAAAAAGTAGATAAATTAATTGATCAAATACAATAGAATGAAAACAACAATTAGTACTCTCTTGGTTGCCTTCTTATTTGGTTTTACGCAAACGCTTCATGCGCAGCAAGGGCAGGGTAAATCCAAAGGCAAAAAGAAAGCGAAGACAGAAAAAGTCACCAAAAATAAAAGCGCTAAAGCCGTAGACAGTCTTAAGCAAAAAGAGGAAAAAGAACTCAAAAAAGCGAAGAAAGCCGTTGACTCAATGGCCTTAAAAGAAGACTCCGGAAAAGCCAATGCCTATGGAAAAAACAAGGGGCAGCTCTCCGGGAAAGACTTCGATCAAAATCGTGCAGAACAGGCCAAAGCAGAAAAAGAGGCGAAAGAGAAAAACCTCGACGAAAGTGTAGCAAACGGTGAACGCAAGGTAAAAGAGTCCAAAGAGAAAATAGCAAAAGCCAAAAAACAGGCCGCCGAGGACTTAAAATCAGGCAAAATGACCAAAAAGGATTATGACGAAAGAATGGCAAGAATTGCTAAAGCCGAAGAGGCGGTCGAGGAATTAGAGACCAAAGTAAAAAAGGCCAAAAACAGTCAAAAGAAGGGTAAGGTAGAAATGTAAAGGAGCCCCTTCCTAGAAAAAGACTACTTATGAAACCCTGGGGTGCTTTGAGCCTCAGGGTTTTTTCTTAAGAGATTCCGACAACCGCTGTCAGAATTCTTTCACTAAACATGCAACTCATCGAAGAAGCTTGTCATTCTGCTTGTTAGGGCTGTATATTGAAAGACTGTCTTAATCTTTCAACAATACCACCACCTGCTGCATGACAAGGGTATTTGTCATATTGACTTCTAGTTGGATAATGCTCCATTTTCTATTTTGGAATTTCGGGCTGGAAACAGCTATAAAACCGGGAGTAAATCTTCAAACTACCATTTCTACCTCTGATGCTAACTGTTCTAACCTCGGAGGAATTAGTATTGAAGTAAGTGGGCAAAATGGACCCTACATTTATCAAATCTATCAGGACAGCATTCAAATTCATGATTCGGGCCTGCAATTCTTCCCTGACTATAGCTTGAGTAACCTTGGACAAGGGAACTACCAATTAAGAGTGGAAGCTGCCGCAGGTTACCTTCATGAAGAAGACTTCACTATTGGCGGAAATACTACACAAACCCTTCAAGCCCGGGTTTCACAGCACATCACATGCCGAGAGGGTAATATTTTAATGGACCCTCAAGGGGGTGTAACACCCCATCAGTTTGCCATCTGGTCATTTACGGATACCCAAGGTAATCAAGAAATCAGCTATCCTTCTCTCGATCAGGTTCCCTTACTTGCTTTTCAATCCCGCAATATATTCGACATTTATGAACCCGGGATTTACATTTTCGTTTTGATGGACGATAATAATTGTCGAACACTCTCTAATCCGGTAGAAATTGAACTTAGGCCGTCTATCGACTACAGTATCACCCAAAGAGACATCAGTTGTTTTGGCGAGACCGATGGGGCCTTTCGATTAAATGTCATTGATAGCAATGGGTACTTGGTCAGCTACACCCTTACCTACCCTGACGGAACAACAGAAGCAGTTGAGACAACCTCCTTTACCAACTTAGAACCGGGGAATTACCAATTGACGATTACACAATCCAGGGGAGGAAGAACCTGCGATTATATCGAATACTTTACCATTAGCAGCCCAGAACAAGAGGTGTTCGGAAGTCTTGTTGAAAGTCGGGCTCCTACTTGTACAACTCCTGGAGAAATCAGTGTTATTAATGTCGTTGGAGGAACTCCCCCTTATCGTTTTTCTATTGACGGTGTTACTTTTCACGATAGCCCAAGCAATGCCTATTCTTTTGACAACCTTGCAGAAGGAAATTATACCGTTACTATTCGCGATTCAAATAACTGTGAATTTACGACAGACCCCTTATTCCTTCTTGAAGCTGCTGCTCCAAGTGCCCTGAATTTTGAAACCTTTCCCCTGAATTGTGACGGAAGCAGTCTACAGCTTAATGCTACTGCAGACCAAGGAATTGCCCCTTTTCAATACGAAATTATTTCCCCATCATCCCTATTGCCTGACGATACAATGGGCACCACGGCGCAGTTTTCGGGATTGGAGCCTGATCTGTATACGGTCCGGGTAACCGATGCCAACGGTTGTCTATATGAGGAAAGCGTTCAAATTCAAGCAACTCCTTCAATTGCAATTACCCAGAGCCAAGGAGATGTAATAAGCTGCTTTGGACAAGCTACAGGTGAATTGCGCTTTTCAATTGAAAATTTCACCACTGGATTCAACTATATTCTTAATGGCCCGGGGATTTCGAGAACAGGCACTTCTAATATTGAGGAATTGGTCTTTCAGGATCTCCCAGGTGGAAATTATGATCTTGAAGTGGTTGATTTGATTAATGGCTGTAATTCAATACAAAGCTTACTAATCGAAGAACCGCTTCAGCCACTAAGTTTGGATCCATTAAATCTGCCCGTCTGTCCTAACGAAGAAGCCTTAATTGTTGGAGCGAGTGGAGGTTGGGATAATTTCTTATTTGAATTGATTTACCCGGATAACGCAACTGTTAGATCATCCGCCGATGGTGTTTTTGATGGTCTTAATCAGAATGGAATCTATGTACTTCGTGTGAGAGACGAACGCAATTGTGTTCAAGAAACCAGCTTTGAACTCAATACAGTGATTGAATTACAGCTAATGCCCTCTTACAGCTGCCTTGGAAACACCATTCAAAATGAACTTCGCGTGCAAATTCCGGACAATCTAAACAGTGACAATTGGATTTTCGCCATAGACAGCACAGATCCCAGCGATTTTTTTACTCAAAGAACTTGGCAAAACCTGACGCCGGGAGAGCATTTTTTGAGTGTTTTAAATGAAAATGGCTGTCAGGAAATCTTCCCTTTTGTTATCGAAGAACAAACCCCGCTTAGTTTGCAATTAAGACAGTCGGGAATTAACGAAATTGAAGCGGTCACCCAAGGAGGTCAAGCCACCTATCAATTCTTTTTCAATGGGGAGGACTACGGTGCGAACAATCGTTTTTTAGCTATGGAAGACGGTATTGTTCAAGTTCGAGTTGTGGACCAACTTGGATGTGAAGTCACGGGAGAAATAGAGGTAGTGGTTTGTACAGGAGAAAACCCGGACTTCTTTACACCCGATGGCGACAGTATTGGAGATCTTTGGACTCCGGGCTGCCCGGGTATATACCCTGATCTCATCACCACCATATATGATAGATTCGGACGTGAAATTCGTCAAATTCAAGGAACAGAAGAAGGCTGGAATGGAACCTACAATGGAAGTCGGTTGCCTTCCGGTGATTACTGGTACATCATGCGCTTTACGCTTAATAACGAAACACGCGAACTCATAGGTCACTTTAGCCTGGTTCGTTAGTTCTGGAGAGCTTCACTATTTCGGTACCCATTCAGGTTCTTATACCACCCTTTATAATTACCACCACCGGAGATCGCCCAGTCAACAAAATGATTGTAACCTTGATCGATAGGTCTTTTTTCCTTCATCATTGGTATGGCCTCAACCACATTGATGGCCCAGGGCAATCCATTTGAAGTTTTGAAGTTTCCATCTGAATCCTGGTTGTTGCCATTTACTGAAGGAGTAGAGTTCCCAAGGGAGGTTGGTTCATTTCCTATAATGTGAATTTCCCTCTCTCTATTCCCATCAGCCACCAGAAAAGGACGGTAAGGAGCCTCCCCTAAAGCACTTTTTAGTATGGGACTACTAAAAGTAATTTCTACTTTTCGAGCAATTCCCAGTTCGGTACTGTGGTTGTCAAAAATGGGTACTACAGCATAGTTCTGTCCGGATTCCGCGCCATTGGCCTCTAGGGTAAATACATTTCGGCTAAGTTGTTGACCACTTACACTCGAAATACTCGATTGGTTCACCCCAGGAAAACCAAATGCGAATGCGTTGATAAACCCTGCCCCATCCGAAGTAACTGTGTAATCAATATCCATTTTAACAACTCGTCCTTGAGCGTTCAGGTATTCTGTGATCTTGTAGTCGAGAGCAGTGTCATTAAAGTCGTAATCTCCCAGGAAAGGCCAAAGATCCTCATAGATTAAGGTCGCCTTCACAGAACTAGAAGGGTATACCGTAGAAGAACTGATGGTTGTATCATCTTCAAACTCATCGGCTGAATCCGAAACACCATCGCCATCAGAGTCCGCACAGTCGGGTACTTCAGTGAAGGTAAACCAGTTTGTATCAATTTGATTGTTGCTCGTAGGATCGTCTTTACGTCTCCAAACAATTTCGGTGAATGTACCGCTACTTGCCTGAATCAAGACGGTCCCATATCCATCTCGTGAAAAGCGTGCTTTAGAACCCGTATCGGAATCTTTAAGTGTTCGTTCATTGGAATCATAAACGAGTTCTGTTCCTCCAGAAAGCAGCACTTCGGTATGCTCCGATCCGACAAACTCGTAAAAGGAGGAATGAATACTTCGGTAATGCATCAGCACCTGACTCATTGGAGAATCAAACTGCATTCTGAATTCAACATAACCGTCGGCCTCGTTGTTGGAATCAATCTGAGAACTAATCCAAAAACTAAATCCATCCACCGTAAAAACAGGGGTAGACAAGCCATTACCACCTACCGAAAAAGGATTGTTCAGTTGAAGATTTCCGAAGGAAGTTGCCGTAATACTCGCGGTCGTTCCAGCAGCCGGAAAAACGATATTGCTAATCGCATCGACACCGTTATTCTTTTCTATTATCACATTATCCAAGTCCACATAGGCTTCCTGCCCATAGACATTGGCACATTCATTATTCTTGAAAGAGGTAATCCCTCTATGACTGGACTTATTTCCGGTGGAATTAGGATAGCTAAAATTCAGAGAAGTTCCATTTGCGGCAAGCAAGAATTCTTCGACTGCATTGTTGGATCGACGGACTAAAAGGAGGGAATCAGAAGCGAGAGGAAAAACAATTCTTGTACTGAGTTGTCCATTTTCTAATTGACGTTCGAATAGCTTAGAAGGTAATGGCCCCGTTATACTATCAAATTGTTCGAGTACCGCCTCATTATAGACAAATGCCTGGTAGAGTACTTCCTCGATTGAGGAGTCTGTAATTTCCAGACTGAGTTCTCTCTCCATTTCGAAGGTAAAGCTGGGAGGAACATCGAGTTGTGAGAGAAAAGAGGTTTCTTCCTCTTCCGGAATTTCCACATCGCCTTTCACGCAGGCAGTAATTAGCAGTAAAAAAACTGATAACCAAACAATTGAATTTTTCATGGCGCTTCAAATTTGCGCATCTTACGTATTCTTTCGCGCTTTACGAATTAATTGTTGTGTACTTACGTTTTTTGTAGGTATTTTCTTCTTTTTCTTTATTTTAAGAAGAAAAAAACCGGTCCTAAATGACCGGTTTCTTTTGTTGATAGTCTAGCCTTATTTTTATCTTCCGACCTCATTTATAGCATCTTGCTTCATTTTTTCATTAGGCAAAATGACAATGTTCACCCTGCGATTTTTCGCACGACCCGCTGTCGTTTCATTATCGTGTAAGGGTTGTTGCTCCCCAAACCAGTTGGTGCTCAAACGACTGCTAGGTAAACCTTCGTTGTTAATAAGAAAATTGGTAACCGAATAGGCTCTGTTTTTAGAAAGCTCCATGTTGTACTCCTCTGAACCGACGCTATCAGTATGTCCCACAACCAAAATATTGGTATCTGGGTATTCCTTTAGAATGACCGTAAGCTTGTCCAGGGTCGTTCTGGAGGCACTGTTGATGTTGAACTTATTGGTGTCGAAGTAGATTCCGCTCCCATCTTCAAAAGTTAAAACGATGGCATCGTCTACACGCTCAACCTGGGCTCCAGGCACTTCGTTTTCGATCTCCTGGGCCTGCTTGTCCATCTTTGAACCGATGAGAACTCCAGCGGCTCCACCAACGACTCCTCCAATCACAGCGCCTAGTTCTCCGTTTCCTCCCTTTCCGACATTGTTCCCGATAATGGCACCAATAACGGCCCCGCCAGCTGCCCCTATCACAGCTCCTTTCTGTTTGTTGTTAGCATTCTGAATGGCAGAACAATTGACATTGAATAGACTCAAGACAATGACCAAGGACAGAATAATAGCTCGTTTCGTTGCTTTCATGGTTAGTTATATTTTATAAAGTTCATGTAAATAGTCAGCGGAGTTCCTACTACGTCCACGGTCTGAGACCAGCGCATATTCGTTTCGCTCAATTGATCCAAATGCAGTCTAAACCCGCTGTTGTTGGTCGTGGATTTGCCTTTGGCATTGGTCGGCTTGATCAAGAAATCATAGAGGCCGGTTTCGGCATCCACCTCAGCAATGGTAAAGATGAAGTTGCGCTCTTCTCCATCGCAGTTTGCTCCTTGTAGGGTGTAGGTTCCGGTATTGTTATTGGGAATAAAATTCCAATTGCTTTGTTCAAAGCATTCTGTTCCGGCATCACTCAAAAGATTGACCGTGAAGCCCCCTTGTTTGGAATAAGAAACGTCGGTCAAGGTCCAGCCGCCTTTGATGACTTTTTTGGAAGCGGTGACCGTTTTTGAGGTCCCGCAGGACACGGCAATCAAAGCGATCAAGACTATTATTTTTTTCATTGCATTGGCACTTTAATGGTTAACATAGGTTATTTACGTACAGAATGGCCGAATGGATTTTCGCTATAATAAGGATTGTCATTCATCGAAAAACCTCAAAATTTCTTGGCTCAAACATTCATTTACAACACTTTTGACACACAATATTCAAAAAGTCACCCCTATGAGATCATTATTTTACCTATTACTGGTCGTTGTCGTTTGCTTAGGATGCGAAGACGAGAACGTCATGGCCAATTTGGATCAAGAACAGACTGGTCGTATTACCCTTCGACTCACGGATGCGCCATTTCCTTTTGATTTAGTGGCCGAGGCCAATGTGACCATCTTTAAAGTGGAAGCGAAACTTGAGGATGAAGAGGAAAGCGAAGAAGAAGAGAATTCTGAAGACATGACGGAAGGAACTACCGATTCTTCGACGGATGAGGCCGACGAAGAAGAAAATGAAGAAGAGGATTCCTTTGTCACCCTTATGGAGGAAGAAGTTCGGGTAAATCTATTGGAATTGACCAATGGCATAACTGAACAACTGGCAGATGTAGAAGTTCCAGCAGGGCGCTACAAAGAAATCCGCGTCTTTGTAAAAGACGCTGAAATCATCTTAACCGATGGAAACACCTTTGACTTGAATGTTCCCAGTGGTTCCAGCAGTGGTATTAAATTGAAGCTAGATCCTGGTTTTGATGTAGAAGGAAACTTCCCCACTGATCTCCTTTTGGATTTTGACGTTAGCCGTTCCTTTGTCCCTCAGGGCAATTCAATGACACTTGAAGGAATTAATGGATTCACTTTTAAACCTGTAATCAAAGTCAGTGTAGATCGCGAAACAGGCAGTCTATTAGGTTCAGTTAGCACTTTAGTGGAGGAATCTTCCGTACCTGTTCATGGAGCACAAATTTCTGTCATTGCGGGAGACACCATCAATACAACAGCCTTCTCTGATGTTGACGGAGCCTACAAAATCATGGGATTAGATCCTGGTTCATACAAAGCTATCGCGGCTAAAGAAGGATTTATGACCAGTGACACGCTATCGGTTGAGATTACAGAAGAAAGTAATACCGAGGCTAATTTTGTTTTAGAAGCTAGCCAAGAATAATAACCACAAACCAACCAAAACAAAAGGAGCGCCAATTGGCGCTCCTTTTTTCTTTAACTCATATAGCTTATTAAGGCAGCATACCTTCTCTTACCCCGCCAGCGGCGAATAAAGCACGCATTCTTTCTTTTTGACCTGCACTGAACATGTACATGCAATCGTCGTTTACATAATCCATGTAGTTCATGGTCATGTCGGTAGAACGACAGTGGGTTGTTGGAAACCCAGGGCATCCGTAGTTTGGACGGTCAGAAGTTGGTGTATCCGCAACAAAATCATCGCGATTACAACGGCCATCACCCCAAATATGGCGAAGGTTCAACCAGTGTCCTACTTCATGTGTCATCGTGCGACCTCCATCAAAAGGAGCAGTAGCTGTTCCTGTTGTTCCGAAGTATAGTGGATCAACAACTACACCATCAGTAGCACTACTTCCACCTGGGAACTGAGCATATCCTAGGATTCCACCTCCGATTGGACCAATCCACATGTTCAAGTGGGTTCCAGGAGTAACTACATTGCTACCACCTTGAGAATCGAATTTGATAGCGTCATTAGTTCCAAAAGAAGTTCTGGATGTTTGCTTACGAATCACCTGATCCAATACGAAGTTGATTTCTACATCAGCCACGACTCCTGCAAAAAGAGAAGGCACCTGATTAACATCATTATTGGTCGCTCTAAAATCATCATTTAAAACAGCGATCTGAGAATTGATCTGCGCATCGCTAACGTTTTGAGAGGTCGTATTGTAAACAATGTGCACAATAACCGGAATAGTGATTACTCCTAGGTTATCTTCAACTGGTGGCTCTTCGCCGCCACCGCCGCCGCCGCCGTTTCCACCACCAGGGTTATCTGGCTTTTTGGAAGCGATGAATTGACGAGTGTGCTTTTCGACATTGTACATTCTTTGATACAAACCTGGGTTTTCGGCCAACTGTTGATTTAGAACTTTCATGGAGTAACAGTTTTTTCCATGAGATTTAGAGTTAAAATCCAACTCTTCAAAGTCTTCGGTTTCAACATAAAAATCAGACATGTCCACTTTGATCTCTTGAAAAGAGAGGCTGTCATCCACTTGGGGGAGAGTGTCTTCTTCGCAACTCACCATTACAAAAACACCGCATAGCAGTGCTAAAAATCCTTTTTTCATTTCTTGTGTGTTAATTAATGCGGACTGAATTTAACACAATTTAACAGAAACAAAAATTATTGTTAAGAAAATCACACTGTATTATGGTTTTGCCTTCTAAGAGCGCGAAATAGGCAGAAGAAATGTTAAAATAACACTTTTCCCGCAGGATTTTCAGTGGACGTGCATCTCAATACACCTAACCCAAAAACAAACACGTACCACTATGAAAATGTACAGATCCAATGCCCTTATGTTTTGTTCCGCACTGGCGGGAGTCCTTATGGTTTCCTTTGCTTGTAGTGCGGAAGGAAGCGGCGGGACCGACGACAACCAAGGCAGTAGCGATGATGATGTGAGCACAGTGACTCTGCATGCCGCCTTCTCCGAATTTAGCTCAGACAATGTCAGTGTTCGACTTTCCGGAAATAATGTCATTATAGAAAGCAACGGAATGCCGGACCACACCTCCCCCTATTGGTCCAACACGACCTATCGCGAGGCCATTGATCCCATGGGGAATCTATTGGTGACCGAACCCGCTGCCAGTAATCACCCTTTGTTTGTGGAACCTACAGTAACCAGTCACGCCAATATGGCTCCGGGCAATATCGATGACTTTAACGGTTCCTATTCCTTGACAGTTTCAGCCAATCCTTCTTTGGCGAATAACACCTCTGCCACAGGATTGGGCCCTATTGGAATTGCCGTAAGTGGCGCCATGATTTACAATGATGAAGAAGGTCCCAATGTTCCATTGGACAATGCCGTGGGGTCTTTGGATTATACCGGAGCGCATACCGGACCTCAGAGTTATCACTACCACCTGGAACCCAAAGCCTGGTCCAATGACGATGACGCTTTAATCGCCGTAATGGCGGATGGTTTTTTCTTGTATGGAAGAAAATGTGCTTCTACAGGGGACTACCCAACGGATCTGGATGCTTCCGGGGGTCACACACACCAAACCCAACACAGTACGGGGAGTGAATACCACTACCACATCCAAAATGAGCTCTACCTGAACAACTACTATATCCTATTTCCCGGTGATTATCAAGGCAGTCCATCCAGCATTCAGTAGACTCCTCTTCTGTATCGGCCTACTGATTGGTTCGGTCAGCTGTAAAAGCAAGACAGAGCAATCTATCAAAGCCGATCACCATACGGAAGAAATGACGGTTGAGGCCAGTAGTTTGAGACTGGTTGCCGAAGAAGGGCTGGTGTATTACCAAGGTATTCCCTTTACCGGGACCTCCCAGGCTTTTTACGACAACGGCCACTTGGCAGAAAGCATCCATTACCTCCAAGGCATTCGAGAGGGATCCAGAAAAAAGTGGTTCCCAAGTGGGCAAATCAGTTTTCAAGCCAACTACGAGGCAGGCAAACGCAATGGTGCTGTTTTTACTTGGTGGAAAACAGGAGTTCTGAGATCAAAGGCCATGTACCTCGACGGAATTGTACACGGCAAACAGCAACAGTGGTACCCTTCCGGGGCCTTGTTCAAAGAACTGAATATTAACCAGGGCGTCGAAGAAGGTCTGCAAAGAGCCTGGCGCGAAAACGGAAAAATTTACAACAATTATGAAGCCAAGGATGGACGCATATTTGGCCTTAAAAGAGCAACACTGTGTTATGAACTTGAAGAGGAAGAAGTCGTTTACAATTAAGGGTAGCCTGCTGTTGGGATTGTTCATGATGTTCGCATGCTCTGAGAAAAAGCAAGGAGAACCGGAACAAATCTCCGAGACATTGCCTTATTACCAGGACGCTTCCTTCACCCCCCAATGGCTGGAAGAAGGAAGCCTCGTCTTAGAAGAATTTCATCGTATTCCGGAATTCAGTCTGCTCAATCAAGTGGGGGATACCATCACCGAAAAGAACCTGGACGGAAAACTGGTGGTGGCCGACTTCTTTTTTACTACCTGTCCTGGTATTTGCCCGAAGATGACCCGCAATATGCAATGGGTACAAGAAGCCTTTGAAGAAAATCCCTCGGTCCTCCTGCTTTCGCATAGTGTAACTCCAGAGTACGACTCCATTCCGGTCTTAGCCAAATACGCCAAGGACTACGATATTCAGGGTGACAAATGGCACCTGCTGACCGGGGATCGAAAGCAAATCTACGCTCTGGGCCGGCAATCTTACTTTGTAGAAGAAGACCTGGGTATCCCCAAAAATGAGTTTGATTTTTTACACACCGAAAACTTCGTGCTCCTGGATCGACAGCGGCGCATCCGAGGGATATACAACGGTTTGAACAAGCGGTCGGTACAGCAATTGATTGACGACATCAAGCTGCTTCTCGGAGAATCTTCTTAATCGAGGATACCGAGGTGAATTATCCGCCCCCCGCTTTCATTGATAGGGTTGGAACTCCTTCCGATGACAATTCCGTCTTCAGGGGAATAATAGGTCTGTTTGGTTTGTCCGAAAGGATCGCGAAGTACAGCGATAACCTGCCCTTTGGAAACCTTTTCTTTTAGATCCACCTGAACATCCAAGTACCCCCCTTGGGTGGTGTAGATCCAGTAGGATTTTTTACAGAATACAGGCTCCGGAACAGGCTGACCTTCTCCTTGTAGCATTCCCAGATGAACAAGAGTATTGCGAAGACCGGGAAGACCTTTTTGCAGCATCTCCTTTTGGTAAACCTGGGGGTTTCCATACTCCACCGTAATCGCTGGAATACCCATACTCATGGCTTGAGCTCGCATCGTTAAACCACTCGCCGCAGCCCCTGCACTGGGTTTTCCTCCGCTGTTCAAGTACACATCAGCGAGTTGTGATCTGGCCAACCCGGCTATCTTCGGATCAGAAAAATCCGCCCGAACATAGAGGCAGTTTTCTCTTCCAAAACTGGCCGTGTGAAGATCAATGAGGTAATCCAATGACGGAAGAAGTTTTTGAGAAATCTGCCAAACATACTGCTGTGAGCCGTTGCCCTTCGCCTTACCAGGGAAGATTCGGTTCAGATCCATCCCATCCGGGTAGGTTCTTTGATTATTCCGCAACGCAGGTATGTTGAGTCCAGGTACAGCAATAAGGGTTCCGTTAAATTCCATCGGGTCCAAACCGTTCACGAGTTCTCGAATGACCTGTATACCATTGATTTCATTTCCGTGAATAGCTGCAAAAATGCCCAATACCGGTTGGGCTTGCTTTCCTCGTATTACAATCACGGGGACTTCCTGAGCAACACCGGCTGCTTCCTCCCCCATCTTTAACAGAAAGTGATTTCTGGAAGAGGGTTTGAGTTCATCCAAGGGCAGTGAATCCACTCTTTGGGGGCTCCATTGAGCCGAGACCGTTGCGACCATAAGGAGTAGGACGATCAGTAGTGTTTGTTTCATACTGTTTAAATAACCCAGTTCTCAATCAGGAAGATAGTCAACAATCCCCAAAAGGTCCCGGTTGCCATACTGAGGATGGCCAAGACAATGGCGTGAGGCATCCACTCCCTTTTATAAGCTGCCGTAACAGCCGGGGCGGTCGCTATCCCGCCGACATTGGCCATACTGGCAATAGACACCCAAGCGGTATTAACCCGCAGTAGTTTGGAACAGAGCAACATAAAAACAAAATGGCCTAGCAGCCATAAGACCAGAAACCCAATAAAGTGGGATTCAAAAGAGATCAGTTCAAAGCGCAATTTGAGACCTAAAATGGCCATAACAAAGAGGATGGCCACTTCCCCTAAACGAAGACTAAAAGCAGAATTCCATGGCTTGATTGCATTCCCCAGCACAAGACCGAGTAAGGACAAGACCACTACCTGCACGATAAAGCTCGGCACGGTATAGTGCACCAGGGCAATCCCTATGGCAAAGATCAGTAGACACCACCAAGCAGACATACGACCCTCTTTATCCGTGTGAATTTCTTTTGGGGGCTCACTGTTTTTAATCTTTAATACCCGGTTGATCCAATCGCTGCGCTTAACGCTTTGGAACATGATCAAAGTCCAGATATTGACCAGGATGCTATCGAGAATCAAAATGGTCAAAAAGACGTTTTCTGGGCAGTCCACCACTTCCTTTAGGACGAGCTGACTGGTACTTCCACCAATCCAACTGCCCACAATGGGCGGCAAGCCTTTCCAGTACTCCAGGTCAATATAGAAGGTATCCAAGAGCTCGGAAGGGGCGAAAAACAGCAGATAGAGTACCGGGAAAACGGCGATCCATAGCGAACCGGCAAGGAATACCACAATGGGCTTCCAGCCGATGGTTTTTAACTGAGACAGGGTCATACTGGCCATTACGGAAAGAATAGCCAAGGGAATCAAGACGAGTTTACTTCCACTGTGAATACTGTGCTGACTGTAATCCAACCCAAAATAA
>CAZLGZ010000037.1:0-18125 GCA_964558965.1 uncultured Flavobacteriaceae bacterium | reverse complement strand
CTTTTTAGACCGGGGGGGCATGGAGCCCTGATCCAGAACCTCAATGAGGTGGATGCTGATGTCGTCTTTATCAAGAACATAGATAATGTGGTGACCGAGGAGAAGCTTGAGGTAGTGGGCAATAGCAAAAAGATGCTGGCTGGCCTCTTACTGCAACTGCAGGAGAAGTCTTTCCATTATGCGGCTCAACTGGAAGCAGGAACTGTTTCGGAAGATCAGATGAAGGAGATAGCTACCTTTTTGGAAAATCAGCTCAACTCTCCCTGCCCAAGCGATTATGCGGAATTCACAACAGAAGAAAAGCACCGCTGGTTAGCTGGTCAACTGAATCGTCCGATTCGCATTTGTGGGATGGTGAAGAACGAAGGAGAACCTGGGGGAGGTCCTTTTTGGATCAAAGATGCTGCGGGCCAAGTGTCTCTTCAAATCATTGAATCTGCTCAAATCGATCGAGATAACCCACAGCAGGATGCCATCCTGCAGAATTCAACCCACTTCAATCCAGTGGACCTCATTTGTGGGCTAAAGAACCACAAAGGAGAAAAATACAACCTCCTTGATTTTGTGGATCATGAACAAGGATTCATCACAGCTAAATCAAAAGATGGAAAAGAACTAAAAGCATTGGAACTTCCTGGTTTATGGAATGGAGCCATGGCCTTTTGGAATACCATCTTTGTTGAGGTGCCCTTGGTCACTTTTAATCCGGTAAAAACCGTGAATGACCTGCTGAAACCCAGTCATCAAGCTTAAAAATATCTAAGAATAAAACCCTGAAAAACAGCCGTCTAAATAATTTAGGCGGTTTTTTTTGTGCCTAAATGTGACCTCCTGAATTATTTGGTGTCTGAATAGATGAAGACCCACAAGAGGGGATTCGATAAAGAGACATAATCCGGTTATTTGATTGATTACCGGTTTTTTGGTTGGTTGGTTTGATTGAAAGGGCTGCAGAAGCTCCGGCTGATGTGGCCCCTTTCTAAAATCACTGACTTATATAGGACACGGAGAATGCTACATTGAACACTAACCTCAGCATATCCAGTTCCCCCCGAAATCGGGAACACAAGGCTGCTTCGGCAGCCTTTTTTCTTTTTATCTTTGCGCCGTCTCAACAAGGGGTGCTCTGAAAATGGGCTGAGATTATACCCGATGAACCTGGGCGGGTAATGCTGCCAAGGGATTCCAACAAGCTGCCTGCAAGGCAGTTTCTTTTAATCATTAACCAGAATAATGACCCCTTTTATTCGTAAACATTCTTACGGATGAAAACTTTATTCGCATCATTGGCCCTATTCGGCCTGGTGGGCTTCACTCAAGCCCAAAACTCCGAGCCCGACTCGGTCAAACAAAAAGAGGTTAAACTCAAAGAGGTGGTGGTGTCTTCCTCACGAGCTTCCTCGATTACACCGGTAACCTTTGTCAATTTCGAGAAGGCCGATATAGCCAAGGTCAATTTAGGACAGGATTTACCCGTGCTTCTCAACTATTTGCCTGCTGTCGTTTCTACCACTTTTGACGGTACGGGAGTAGGGTATACAGACTACCGCATTCGAGGGGCAGACAACTCTCGAATCAACGTGACCATCAACGGTATTCCTTATAACGATGCCGACAGCCAAACCACCTTCTTTGTCAACTTGCAAGACTTTGCCAGTTCGATTGAGAATATTCAAATTCAGCGAGGAGTGGGGACTTCCACTAACGGCGCGGGTGCCTTCGGGGCCAGTATCAATATTTTGACAGACCGTGCCTCCGATGAAGCTTTTGCTTCTGTCAGTGCAGGGGTTGGAAGCTTTGGCACCAACCGCCAGAGCATCAAATTTGGAACTGGGGCCCTAGGGGATGGCTTTTCTTTTTCTGGACGCCTTTCTCGCATCGCTTCAGACGGCTATGTAGATCGAGCAACTTCTGAACTCAAGTCTTACTTTTTGCAGGGGGACTATGTAAAAGGAGAAACCCGTCTGCAGGCCATCACTTTTGGGGGAACCGAAAGAACGGGATTGTCCTTCTTTGGACTTGATCAAGCGGGCTTGGATATGAACCGTCGAATGAATTTTGACGGGATCTATTTTGACCGTGACGGCAATCAGCAGATTTACCAAAACCAGACGGATAACTATGCACAAAACCATTTCCACCTGCATTGGAATCAGGGGTGGAACAGCAATTGGCGCTCTCAGTTTTCGCTGCACTACACCCAAAGCGCGGGCTTCTTCGAACAAATGAACGACGATGCCTCTTTGAGTGCTTACCGCTTGGATGATTTTACCTTCAATGGAGAAGCGCAAAGCACGGCAGACTTGGCTACTCAAGCCCACCTGAACAGTGATTTTTACGGGGGAGTTTTTAGTTTGACCTATCAGAAAGATCAATTGGAATGGATTACCGGAGGTAGCTTTAACTACTATGACGGAATACAATTCGGAGAAATTGTCAGCGCGGATTTAGCTCTGCTTCCTGGAAGACCTTTCCGTTTTTATGAGAACACCACAGACAAAACTGATTTAAGTGTTTACTCAAAAGCGAATTTTGAATTGGCGCCAAACCTGAACGGTTTCGCGGACCTGCAGTTTAGAAGAGTAGATTACGAAGCATCAGGTACCCTTTTGGAATTGGGAGCTCAGTTGGATGTGGACGAGACCTACAACTTCTTCAACCCCAAGGCGGGCTTGTCTTATCAGCTCAAGCCAGGAAGCCGATTGTACCTCTCCTGGGCCAGATCTCATCGTGAGCCAGCTCGTGTTGATTTCGAAAATGGTTCGCCTGAAGCGGAGCGTTTGGATGACTTTGAGTTGGGATGGAGAACCCAAAACCGCACTTTTCAATTGGGAGCCAACGTGTACTATATGCTCTTCAACAACCAATTGGTCCTGACAGGAGCCTTGGATGAGGTTGGATTTCCGATACGTCAAAACAGCGGAAAGAGTTATCGTTTAGGGATTGAATTGGACGCACAATGGCAACCCCATCCCAAGTGGACTATTGCCCCCAATGTAGCGCTAAGCGAGAACAAGAACCAGGACTTTATTACGCCATTGGATGGGACTCTTCAAAACCTGGGAGATACGGATATTTCTTTTTCTCCTTCAGTGGTTGCGGGCAACCGAATTGAATTTCGCCCGGATGACAGCTGGAGTTTTACCCTTTTCTCTAAGTATGTTGGCGAGCAGTTTATGTCAAATACCGAAGCAGCGAATTCCCGTTTGGAGTCTTACTTCGTACAAGATTTAAACCTACAGTACCAAACCGGTTCTTTTGGATTTGTAAAAAAGATGGTGTTGCAGGGACAGATCAACAACCTGCTGGACCTGGAGTATGAGAATAACGGATACTACTTCACCTTTGATGTGCCGGATGGTTCCGGGGGAGTAACGACTCTGGACGGTAATGGGTTTTATCCTCAGGCAGGAATCAACTTCCTCTTAGGAGCAACACTTCATTTCTAAAAAGAGCCTCCGCTACCGTTTTTTTCAGATCTTTAATTTGGAGAAAACAAGGCGGCATATGACAGCACAAAATTCACCGCAACCCAAGCCTCTACGCTGGGGGATTATTGGTTGCGGTGCAGTTACCGAAGTCAAAAGCGGACCAGCCCTCTACAAAACAGAGGGCTTTTCTGTTCGCATGGTGATGAGGCGAGATTTGGCTAAAGCCCAGGATTATGCCCAAAGGCATGGGATTCAGGAGGCGACGGACCAGGCGGATTACCTGATAGGACATCCCGAAATCGACGCCGTCTACATCGCCACCCCGCCGGATACGCATTTACCTTATGCCTTAAAGGTGGCCGAGGCCGGCAAACCTTGTTGTGTCGAAAAACCCATGACCCCTTCTTACGAAGAAAGTCTGCAGTTATATCAGGCGTTTCAACGCAGGGATCTGCCTCTTTTTGTCTCGTATTACCGCCGATCTCTGCCTCGTTTTTTACAGCTAAAAAAGTGGATAGAAGAAGGGCGTATAGGTGAGATTCGCCACCTGCATTGGCACAAAACCAAGCCCGCCAGTCAGTGGGATATAGAGGGAGTAGACCAATGGAGAACCGATGCCCGCATTGCACCAGGGGGGTATTTTGATGACCTCGCCAGTCATGGATTGGATCTGTTTGCCTTTTTATTGGGCCCCTTTAAAGAGGTCAAAGGCATCAGCGGGAATCAGCAAGGGTACTACACGGCCAAAGACGCCCTAAGTGCGAGTTGGAGGCATGAGTCCGGGGTGACTGGTTCTGCTTTTTGGAATTTTGGAACCGGCCTGCGAACCGATGAGGTGATTCTGGAAGGTTCCCATGGCCAAATAAGGTTCTCGGTCTTGGACGAGGACCCTCTACGGCTTCTGACCGCAGAAGAATCAAGCTCAGAGACCGTGCTAGAAATTGCGCATCCCAAACACATTCAAACCCCCCATGCGCTGAACATGAAAAAAGCCTTACTCGAGGGCATCCCACATCCCAGTACAGGAGCAACGGCCCTGCATTGCAGTTGGGTCATGGATCAAATTCTGAAAGGCTAGGGATTAGTTGCTGATGATAACCAAGTTACCGCTGGCATTGGCGCGGTATTCCAGCATGTCGTAGTAGCGGTTTCCGTCATCGGGACGGTTTAATTGCTGGCCGGTAAACAGACTGTATTCAAAATTATCGCAATCGCATTTGGCCACCGTTCCCTCGCGGTCCATCGTGGAGCAACTATTTGGAACCTGGTTTGGACAATTGGCCTCAAAAGCCCGAAAAACACCAAAGCCAGTATTTATTACATAAACCCCACGTATGCCGACTCCATTGTTGCCGATGTACACCGGATTTCCAGGGTTGTTTAGATCCGTATATAGGGGCAAATTCAGGTTGATATCAAAACGAAAACCCACTTCTGGCAGGAAGGGATTTCGGTTGGTTGAATTGACCGAGCAGCCCATTAGAATTAAAAGGAAGATGCTAAAAATCAAATAGTTACTGGGTTTTATCGGCATGATTCGAATTCTTGAGGAATTAAAATTGACCAAAAAAATCGTATATTTGCGTTAAATCCTCGCAAAAACTCCATTTGGGAAGTGGCAGCGGAGGATTTTTTGTATTTTAATAGACTAGGCTCCAGCCCATTTAAACCAGAAAAAGGAGGGAGCGCCTAAAGGAAAGTGATTATGAGTAAGGTATCTTATTATACCAAGGAAGGTCTACAAAAACTTCGTGACGAACTGAATCAGTTGAAGGACGTGGAACGTCCAAAAGCCTCTGCGGCCATCGCAGAAGCGCGAGATAAAGGCGATTTGTCTGAAAATGCCGAATACGATGCGGCCAAGGAAGCTCAAGGCCTACTCGAGATGAAGATTTCGAAGATGGAAGAGGTATTGGCCAATGCACGGGTCATTGACGAATCCCAATTAGATACTTCCAAGGCTTTGGTCCTTTCTAAAGTAAAAATCAAGAACCAGGTCAATGGCATGGAAATGCAGTACACCCTGGTCGCCGAGTCGGAAGCGGATTTGAAATCAGGAAAGATTTCGGTCAATTCTCCCATCGGAAAGGGACTTTTAGGTAAATCCGTTGGAGACGTTGCCGAGATTCAGGTACCCAACGGCACTATGAAGTTCGATATTCTAGAAATTACAAGAGACTAAGTCGTGGCGAGCATTTTTAGTCGGATCATCTCGCGGGAAATCCCTGGTCATATCGTAGCCGAAACAGAAGAGCACATTGCTATTCTCGATATCAATCCGAACGCAGCTGGACACACCCTCTGTATTCCCAAGAAAGAAACCGACAAGATTTTTGATTTATCGGAAGAGGAGTATATGGCCTTGATGCGCTTTTCACGTCAAGTAGCCTTGGCACTCGAAAAGGTTGTTCCCTGTAAACGCATTGGGATGAGTGTGATTGGGTTGGAAGTGCCCCATGTGCATGTCCACCTCATTCCCCTTCAGGAAATGGCCCAGGCAACCTTTGGACAAAAAGCCAGCTTGAGTAGTGCTGAGTTCGACGATTTGCGTAAGCGAATTGCAACAGCTTACCAGGGACTTTAGGCGTTGAGATTTTCTTGACTTTTTCGCAGGACAATCTGCATGATGGTGCCTTCTTTGCTGGAAGACATCACCCGTATCTTTCCTTGGTGGTATTCTTCAATAATGCGCTTGACCAAAGAAAGCCCTAGACCCCAGCCCCGTTTTTTACTGCTGACCCCAGGCTGAAATATTTCTTGAAACTGACCCTTTTGAATCCCATGTCCGGTATCGCTCACCAAGACGTGGACTTGCTGCCCGTGTTGTTCGATGTTCAAGGCAATATGCCCTTTTCCTTTCATGGCATCAATGCCGTTTTTGACGAGGTTTTCGATACTCCAACTGAAGAGGGCGGGATTGAGATCGACAAGCACCTTGTCGGTATCGGTGTGGAAGCTAAACTGTATGAGCTTAGAGCTTCGTCTCTTCAAATAATTCAGGGTCTTTTCTGCTTCCTCCACCAGGTTCCGCGTTTCGAGATCCGGAACAGAACCGATCTTGGAAAAGCGTTCGGTTATGGTCTGCAGGCGGTAAATGTCCTTTTCGATTTCTCGGGTAATCTGGGGGTTGAGCTCTTCGCTTTTCAGCAGTTCATTCCATCCGAGTAAGGAGGTTAAGGGGGTTCCGATCTGATGGGCCGTCTCTTTGGCCATACCCGCCCAAAGGCGGTTTTGTTCCGCAATTTTATTGGTTCTAAAGAAAAAGTAAATCACCGTTGCAAAAAGGAAAATGATGAGCAGGAGCGCAACAGGGTAGTATTTTAATTGGTTCAGTACTTCGGAGTTTCCGTAATAGATGATGGCGTCTTCTTCCTGGTTGGAGCTCAGGATAATCGGCTGGTTCTGCTTCCCAAATTTCTTGATGAGTTGCTGAATTTTAAGGCTGTCTTTTGCGTCTTCTTCTGGCAGGTTATGGGTGCGAATGGCCCCAACTGAATTCACTAGGATCATGGGGGTAGACTTGTTGTTGCCTTGCACCATCAAGATGAGTTCGCCGGGATCTTCCTCCAGACTCAGGCCATTGAGTTCCGAAAGGGAACTGGCCCATATTTGCATCTTTAAGCGCTCCTCTTCCTTGAACTTCTTGAAAAAGTGATTGGTGTTCCAGAGGATCAGGCTCACAATGCCAAAGGCGACCACGACCAAAATGATCTGAGTAGCGCGTCGACGTGGGTGGATAACCATAGAAGGATTCTCTGCTTAAAGATAGGTTTAAAAAAGTCCAATTTAATTACTTTTGGGGGATCAAAGAAAGGGCATTATGGAAGTACAAGGAAGCATAAAACTCATCGAGGCAACAAAGACTTACGGGAACAATGGTTTTCGCAAGCGCGAAGTCGTATTGACGACAGAGGAGCAATATCCTCAACACCTCTTGATTGAGTTTATTCAAGATAAATGCGATTTATTGGATTCTTACTCCGCGGGGCAGCAAGTGAAGATTAGCATCAACTTGCGCGGTCGGGAATGGGTCAACCCCCAAGGAGAAACCAAGTACTTCAACTCCATTCAGGGTTGGAGAATCGAATCTTTGGCGCAGAATGCAGCCGGAGGAGCCCCGGAGGCACCTCTGCCTCCAATGGATCAATTTGAGCCCGCAAAAGAAAACGGTGAAGAAGACTTCGACGATCTGCCCTTCTAAGCATGTGGCTTAGCCGCTTTACGACAAAATTATTCGGGCAGTACCTGCCTTCCCCTTTCGCTATAGCCGTCATCCTGACGGGGATTTCGCTTATACTGGCTTTGCTTTTTGGGGAGTTTAAGCCAGGCAGTTCGCCTTTTGTTCAGGTATTTAGCCTCTGGGAAACCGGCTTGTGGAATCAGGGCTTACTCGTCTTCGCCTACCAGATGATGCTCATCCTGGTGCTGGGGCATGTATTGGTCCTCAGTGAGCCGGCGGAGCGGTTTATGGAGGCTTTAACCCAGCAGGTAAAAGACCCAACGACGGCGGTATTGTGGGTATTGGTGCCCACCCTGCTTCTCTCTTTTTTCAATTGGGGATTGGGTCTCATTTTTGGAGCCTTGGTAGCCCGGAAAGTAGGAGAGTACGCCCGTCGCAATCGAATTCCGGTCAATTACCCCTTGCTGGGTGCCTGCGGATATGCAGGGATGATGATTTGGCATGGTGGAATCAGTGGCTCAGCGCCGATCAAGGCTTCTGAACCGGGTCATTTGCAGGATTTGATGCGGGGAAGTGAAACAGCTATTGTCTGGCCAGATTCCATCAGTACGGCGGCTACGGTGTTTAGCTGGCCCAATTTGTTGATCACTTTTACGGTCATTTTAGTCCTTGTTGGAGTCGCTTACCGCATGGCGCAAAAAGCCAGCCCCAAGAGTCAGGCCTGGCCAGATTCCATCAGCGAATTTCACGAAGAAGACCCAGAATCCGGTGAGCAGATGGACAACTCCGTTTGGGGAGGTCGAATCCTTGGAGGATTGATCCTGATCGTGGTTGTTATCCAGTACGGTGCTGCACTGGGGAAACTGCAAATAACTCCCAATCTGTTAAACCTCTTTATGTTAGGCTTGGGACTGGCCTTACACGGTAGCTTTAAGCGCTTTCTGTGGGCGGTTGGTCAAGCCATTTCGGGGGCCTCTGGAATTTTAATTCAGTTTCCACTTTATTTTGGGATCATGGGCCTAATGGTAGGCAGTGGTCTGATTGCACAGCTCTCTGAAGCCATCGTCCAAACGGCATCGGCATTCAGTTTGCCTATTTGGACCTTTTTCAGCGCGGGCTTGGTCAATGTATTCGTTCCCAGTGGCGGAGGACAATGGGCGGTACAAGGGCCCCTGGTACTCCAGGCGGCCAATGAACTCCAGGTGCCTTATGCCAAAGTCATCCTGGCCCTCTCTTATGGGGATCAACTCACCAATATGCTTCAACCCTTTTGGGCCTTACCTCTGCTGGGTATAACAGGCTTGAGGGGTAAAGATATCCTGCCTTATTCTTTGGTTTTTATGTTCTGCGGGGGAATCATTTACCTCTTGGGGCTGATGTTGTTCTAATGACTACCTTTAAGGAAGACCCAAGTCTTCGGTATTTTGGAACAGTCAAACAATCAATTTCCGCTTTATTTCTTGAACGACCACCTGGTTTTTCCTCCGGTGGAATCGGCCAATGAAGAAGGTCTCTTGGCCGTTGGGGGAGATCTGTCCTTTGAACGTCTGTTGCTGGCCTACCGAAGCGGCATTTTCCCGTGGTTTAACGATGACGCTTTAATTCTCTGGTGGAGTCCTGATCCCCGGATGGTTTTGTTTCCGAATGAAGTCAAACAATCCAAGAGCATGAAAAAGGTCATGCGTTCAGGACAATTTAGCCTGACCAAAAATCAGTGTTTTAGTGAAATTGTCGACCGTTGTGCTCGACAAGAAAGAAAGCAGCAGGAAGGGAGTTGGATTACCCGAAACATGAAGCAAGCCTACGGAAACCTTTTCGAAAAAGGCTTTGCCCGTTCCTACGAAGTATGGGAAGGACAGGAATTGGTCGGCGGCCTTTACGGAGTCGATTTAGGCCATGTTTTCTGTGGAGAGAGCATGTTCAGTAAAGCTTCAAATGCTTCAAAATTCGCCCTGATACACCTCTGTCAAGATCTGATATCCGAAGGGTACGAGCTGATCGATTGTCAGGTCCATACCGACCATCTAGAAAGTATGGGCGCACGAGAAATTCCCAGAGCAGAATTTATGAAGTACCTGAAACCTCTCTATGGCGGGGACAGCTGACCAAGTGGTCATTCACCATGCCGGTGGCTTGCATAAAGGCATAGACCACGGTGGGGCCTACGAAGCGAAAGCCTCTTTTCTTCAAGTCTTTACTTAGATTCTTGGCCAATTCGGTATGTGCAGGGACATCAGCTAATTTCTCCCAGTGATTTTGGATGGGTTTGTGGTCTGTGAATCCCCAGTAGTAATCCGAAAAACTGCCAAACTCTTTTTGGAGCTCCAAAAAAGCCCGGGCATTGCTGCGTGCAGCTTCTATTTTTAAGCGATTGCGGATAATTCCGGGATCAGAACGCAATTCTTCCAGTTTTTGGTCACTGTAAGCGGCCACAATTTCAGGGACAAAATTGTCAAAAGCCAGCCGAAAGGATTCCCTCTTCCGCAAGACGGTAATCCAAGACAGCCCGGCTTGAAAGGTTTCTAAAAGTAAAAACTCGTAAAGACTGCGGTCGTCGTCCTTTAAAGGAACTCCCCATTCTTCGTCGTGATAGGCCTCGTAGAGGGTATCTCCAAGGCACCAGCCACAGCGCTCATCTGACATCTTTGTTTATTTACATGGATTGTGCAATGTAAAGATACAAAGGCATCCCCAGGGTAATATTGAATGGAAAGGTGATGGCTAGAGCCATGGGAATATACAAACTCGGATTCGCCTTCGGGGCGGCTAATCGCATGGCAGCGGGCACAGCAATATAAGAAGCACTGGCGGCGAGGATAGCGAATAAAAAGCGGTTCCCCAGTTCATCCGTTACCCACTGACTGGCATAGGCTACAAAAGACCCAATGATACAAGGCACAAGAATCGAGAAGGTCAGTCCGTACCAACCCTTTTTCAGGAAGTCTTTGAGCTTGCGACCACTGGTAATACCCATGTCCAGAAGGAATACGGCGAGGAATCCCTTAAAAATATCGGTGGTAAAGGGCTTGATCCCTTCGGCTTGAGCGTCGCTCGCCAAAAAGCCGATGACAAGACTCCCTAAGATGAGGACAACACTTCCATTTGTCAGGGCGTGGTGTATCACGCTCTTTAAGCTGGATTCTCGTTTGCGTTTGTCCTTCCGGAACAAGGATATCAATAAGACCCCGACGATGATGGAAGGGGCTTCCATCAAGGCCATGACAGCAACCATATGGCCGCCAAAGGGGATTTGTTCTATTTCTAGAAAGGAGATGGCTGTAACAAAGGTGACAGCACTGACCGAGCCGTAGGCCGCTGCGATCGCTCCTGCATTCTCTATGGAATACTTTCGCTTGAGAATAAAGAAAACCAGAAAGGGGACGGCCGTGGCCAGGAATATTCCGAAAAACAAAGACCAGAATATTTCGGCATCCAATTCACTGTGCGAAAGCTCTATTCCTCCTTTGAAACCAATGGAGAAAAGCAAATAGAGCGAGATAAACTTGGACGAATTTGCCGGTATTGCCAGGTCACTTTTCAGTTGAACCGCAAGGATTCCCAGGAAAAAAAATAGCAGCGCCGGGTTGGTTAGGTTGTCAACCAGCAGATGAAGGTCCATTGCAGTTTTACTCTACTGTGATCTTGAGGATTCCGTCGATACGAATCTTAGCATTGGTGCCACGTACGGGTTGTAAGAAGCTCTTTGCGATCTCTTTTTCACGCATCAATTCTGCGATGCGGTTGTCCGCGTAAGTGGTTTCTGCTTTTTCGTTTTTCTCGCACCAAGAGATGCGTTGCAACTTGTGGAAGTTGATTTTTTGATCGATCAGCGCGGTGATTACATCAGCAGCTTCTGAAGGAGTAAAGGTTCCATCAACCAATTGAATGGATTGGTTGTGTTCCAAGTTTGCGATTGCGTCGTTAGACGGATTTAAGGATTGTTCCATTGTGTGATTTTTTGGATGTTGATGCATGCAAAAGAGCCAATTCAATAACCAAGAAGCCCGTTAGGAGCTCCGTAAAGAATAAGAATTCACTCATTGCTGACATTCCCAATAAGAGCAGCTCGACTACCCGAAATACGTTCTTCTTGATATCGGAACTTTGAGGGCCTTTCGAGGAACCGACTTTGGTGAGTGAAGGGTACTTCTGTGGGATAATCCGCTGCTCTTGGGAACGAGTCATCATTTCTTTTGTTCATTTCTGAGAGGCAAAGATGAAACAGAAATATCATATATTTTCATTTATATTTATGATGCAAAGCATAAATAATAATTATGAATTATACCCTCCATCAACTTCGGATATTCCATAAAATCTCCGAAAACCAGAGCGTTACAAAAACGGCCGAAGAATTGCATTTAACCCAGCCAGCCGTTTCGATACAGCTCAAGAATTTTCAGCAACAGTTTCCTCTAGACCTGACCGAGGTGGTTGGGCGGCAGTTGTACCTCACTGATTTTGGAA
Organism: uncultured Flavobacteriaceae bacterium; assembly: GCA_964558965.1. Classification (GTDB taxonomy): domain Bacteria; phylum Bacteroidota; class Bacteroidia; order Flavobacteriales; family Flavobacteriaceae; genus Aureicoccus. The sequence goes on along the minus strand of CAZLGZ010000037.1, from coordinate 6,047 downwards.
AAGAAATCGCTGAGGCGTCGGCACGAATTCTGGGAGAGGTGGAATCCATTGATCACCGCATCAAGTCCTATGGGGGGCAATTGGCAGGACGATTGAAGATTGCAGTGGTTTCTACGGGGAAGTATGTGATGCCCTACTTCCTTTCTTCTTTTATGGAGCAACATCCAGGGGTTGATTTAGAAATGGACGTTACCAACAAGACCCGTGTGGTCGAAACCCTCGAGAACAATGAGGTGGACTTTGCGCTGGTTTCGGTTTTGCCCAAGCACCTGCCCGTAAACCAGGTGAAGCTCATGAACAATGTGCTTTACTTGGTCGGGAAGCGGGATGCCGTTTCTCCCCGCTTCTTTTACCAAAAAGGCGCTCTGGAAAAGGTGTCCTGGCTCTTTCGGGAACCGGGCTCCGCAACGCGGGCAGCGATGGAGAACTACCTCAAGTCTCGGGAGATCCGAATCCAAAAGAAAATAGAACTGACCTCTAATGAAGCGGTAAAGCAATCCGTTTTGGCGGGATTGGGTTTTTCAGTCATGCCCTTGATCGGTTTAAAGAATGAATTGAATGCAGAAGATTTGCAGGTCTATCCTTGTAAAGGTCTTCCGGTGACCACTACCTGGAACCTGATTTCCCTTAAAAACAAGAGTTTTTCGCCTGTGGCAGAGGCCTTTTTAACGTATGTGGAAGAAGAAAAAAAGGACATTATTGCCAATTATTTCTCTTGGTACGAGGAGGTGAGCTGATCACAAATAAAAGTTAAACTAACATAACATGATAGTAATACTATTATATTTGCGAGGCCAAAATTTGAGGTATGCACCGATTATTTCCCTCCTTGCGAATCGACGTCCATTCTGGGCTTTATGTGAAGGATCCCGAGTCTTCTGATCTCGGTAAGCGCATCGTCAGTGAAGGTATTCTACTGATTCACGAATTGGGTTTTGAGAGTTTCACCTTCAAAAAACTCGGCTTGAAAATTGGTTCGAACGAGAGTTCGCTCTACCGCTATTTCGAAAACAAGCACAAATTTCTATTGTATTTAACCTCTTGGTATTGGGGGTGGATGGAATACAAATTGGTATTCACTACCCACAGTCTTCCTGATCCCATGGAAAAACTAAGCACCGCCATTCAGATCCTCACGGCTACGACAGAAGAGGATGGTGCTTTTACGCACGTAAACGAGGTGGTGCTGAACAAAATCGTGATCAATGAGTTTTCGAAGTCTTACCTCACTAAAGAGGTGGATGAAGAAAACCGCAACGGGTATTTTGGGATCTACAAAAGACTGGTGAGTCGCATCAGTGAGATGATTCAGCAGGTAAACCCGGATTACCAATACCCCGGAGCCTTGGCCAGTACGCTACTGGAAGGGGCATTACACCAACATTATTTAAAAGAACACTTCCCCCAACTTACTGAGTGTGGATCATCAACCTCACCCTCTGAATATTTCCTTGATTTAATTCAACGCTCCTTATCCTAAACCCATGACTAAAACAATTTTAACCGCCTGGCAACGCTTACTGGGATTGCTTAAACTGGACCGAAAGGACATTTCGCAGGTCCTGTATTATGCGGTCTTTGCTGGAATTGTGAACCTGACACTTCCTTTGGGTATTCAGGCCATTATCAACTTGATCCAGGGTGCCCAAGTGAGTACCTCCTGGATTGTGTTGGTGATTCTGGTCACCCTCGGTGTCGGTTTTGCCGGCGCCCTTCAATTGATGCAGCTCCGCATTATCGAAAATGTGCAACAGAAGATCTTTACCCGTTCTTCCTTTGAGTTTGCCTACCGTTTTCCGAAAATCAAGATGAGCGCCCTTCGGAATCAGTATCCGCCCGAATTGGCCAACCGGTTCTTCGACACCCTAACGGTACAGAAGAGTCTATCCAAGATCTTGATCGATTTTCCTGCAGCCTTACTGCAGATTATACTGGGTCTCTTGCTGCTCTCTTTTTATCACCCCTTCTTTATCGTATACGGGGTTCTGTTGATCCTTTTGATCTACGTTGTATTCAAGTACACCGCTCAACGGGGTTATGACACCAGCTTGTCGGAGTCCAAGTACAAGTACAAGGTGGCTCACTGGTTGCAAGAGATTGCCCGTTCTATTGTGAGCTTTAAGCTATCGGGACGGACGACTCACGCCTTGGACAAAAACGATACGCTTGTTGTGGAGTATCTGGACGCTAGAGAAGGACACTTCCGTGTCTTGGTCCTGCAGTTTATTCAGATGATCGGCTTTAAAGTGCTTGTTACCGCTGGACTCTTGCTGATTGGAGGACTATTGGTCTTGAATCAAGAGATGAATATTGGGCAGTTTGTCGCTGCCGAAATCATCATCCTTTTGGTCATTAGTTCGGTCGAAAAATTGATTTTAGGACTGGAGACGTTCTACGACCTGCTGACTTCCTTAGAGAAATTGGGCCAGGTGGTCGATAAGGAACTGGAGCCTCAGGACGGTCAAAAACCCTTTAACGAAAATGAAGGCTTCTCCGTTCAGTTGGATGAGGTTTCTTATCGCGTTCCAGACCGGGCTAAGTTTATTCTCAAGGACATTGCCTTTTCGATCAGCCCGGTATGCAGTATTCTGGTACAGGGGCCATCGGGCTCTGGCAAGACCACCCTGCTGCGGCTCATTGCTGGTATTTTGGAGCCGGATGAGGGGAACATCTTTATCAATGATGTGGCCCTAAAGGGAATGAACCTGAATTTTTATCGCTCGCACCTGGGGCAGTCCCTAACCGAGGAATCTCCTTTTGAAGGGACCATCCTGAACAACATCACTTTTGGGGACCCAAGTATAACCGAAGAACAGGTGTATTGGGCTCTCGAAAAAACCAAGTTGACAGAGTTTGTCAAGGAACAGCCTCAGGGTCTGAGAACAATTCTCTATCCGGAAGGGCGTCAAATTCCTCATACTGTCTCTAAAAAGATTGTTTTGGCGCGTAGTATCGTGCGTCAACCCAAAATGCTCATTCTGAAAGATCCGCTGGATCAATTCTCAGAAGGTGAGGCCAACGAAATCATGGACTTCTTGGTCAATCCAGAGAATGGATGGTCTTTGGTTGTGGTCAGTGAAAACCAGCGATGGGCCAGAAGCTGCAGCCGCACCATCACCTTGGAGAACGGAAAAATCACTAACGAAACACGGAACAACAATGCTTAATATCACTAAAAACAGTTTGCACCAAAAGGTGGATCTTACGGGGTATAAAGCCGGAACGATTGTATTCCACCGAAGACATTTCAAGCAGTTCAACCGCTTTTTGGCAGCCTTTGCCTTCATCTTGTTGATTGTTTTATTCTTGCCCTGGACCCAGAACATTGCCGGTAAGGGGTATTTGACCACGCTCAAGCCCGATCAGCGGCCACAAACCATTCAATCACCCATCCCGGGTCGGATTGAAAAGTGGTACGTCCGAGAAGGGGAGCACGTTCAAAAAGGAGATACCATTCTCTTTATTTCGGAAATTAAAAACGAGTACCAGGACCCTGATCTGGTGGCCCGAACAGGTCAGCAAATCCGGGCCAAGTCCCAGTCTGTATTCAGCTATGAAGAAAAGGTGAAGCAGTTGGAGCAGCAAATCGGAGCTCAGCAACTTGAGCGGAACCTCAAATTGGAGCAGGCCCGAAACAAGCTGTACCAGGCCAACCTCAAAGTGAAGTCAGACAGCATAGATTTGGAGGCGGCCAAGACCAATCTCAGCATTGCCCAGCGCCAGTTCGATCGAAGTACCCAGCTCAATGAAGAGGGTCTGAAGCCGGTGACTGATGTGGAAGCGAAGAAATTGAAGCTGCAGGAGACCCAGGCCAAATTGATTTCGCAAGAAAACAAGCTCTTTGCCAGCCGCAATGAGGTCATTAATGCCCAGGTCGAAATCAACCGGGTACAGGCCGAGTACACCGATAAGATTGCCAAATCCAGATCTGATCGAGCCACTGCCCTGAGCAACCAATACGATTCAGAAGCCCAGGTGACTAAACTCGAGAACGCCTATGCGAACTATCAGATTCGCCAGGGAATGTATTACATCACTGCGCCTCAGAATGGCTTTATTAACCGAGCCTTGCAGTCAGGAATTGGAGAAACCTTCAAGGAGGGAGACAAACTGGTCAGTATAATGCCTTCCGATATTGAAATGGCGGTCGAGACCTATGTAGATCCCATTGATATTCCTTTGGTGAAGATTGGTGAGAAAGTCCGAATCCAATTTGACGGATGGCCGGCGATCATCTTCAGTGGATGGCCCAATGCCTCTTATGGAACCTACGGTGGAGAAGTTGTTGCCATCGAAACCTTTATCAGTGACAACGGAAAATACCGCGTACTTCTGGCCCCAGATTCCCAAGACCACCCTTGGCCGGAAGAGCTTCGAATAGGATCCGGTGCGAATACCATGGCCCTGTTGGAAGATGTGCCGATTTGGTTTGAGTTGTGGAGGCAGCTCAACGGTTTCCCGCCGAATTACTACGAGCCTAAAGGCAAAGAAGAGGAAGTCAAGCGTATAAAAGTCAAAATATGAGGTCGCACACCTACATTACGGTTATGCTGATGGGGTTGCTGCTCTTTCCGCTACAACCTCTTGCTGCCCAAGAGACCCCAACAGCCGAGTTGGAGTTTGTGGAGTACATGGGTTATGTGCGCAAGTACCACCCCATTGTTCGTCAGGCGGAATTGCGTTTGGCCCAAGGTGCTGCCAGCCTGATGAAGGCCCGTGGAGGATTTGACCCTAAAATTGAAGTCGACTACGACCGCAAAAAGTTCAAAGGAACGGAATACTGGGATCGCCTGAATACGACCTTCAAAATTCCAACCTGGTACGGACTGGAGTTCAAGGCCAATTTTGAGCAAAACCAAGGGGCTTTTATCAATCCTGATGAGACCTTACCCGAGGAGGGTTTATTTGGCGCTGGGGTTAAGCTTTCCCTGGCCCAGGGCTTGTGGATCAACAAGCGTATGGCCAGCTTAAAAAAGGCCCGCTTTTTTCGGGAGCAAACCCGAGCCGAGCAGCAGATTCTGGTGAACGAAGTGCTCAGCGAAGCGGCAACCGCCTATTTCGATTGGGTTCGAGCCTACCAGGACTACCAGATTTTTGACAGCTTTCTCCTGAATGCCCAACAGCGGTTTGAGGGGGTAAAACAACGCGCCATTCGCGGTGATATGGCCATGATTGATACAGTAGAAGCCAAGATTGCGGTCCAGAATCGGGATTTGAGTAAGGAACAGGCTTGGCTGGATCTTCAAAAAGCCGCCCTCAATCTTTCGAACTACCTCTGGATAGAAGACGTTCCTGTGGAGTTGCAAGGAGTTGTTCGACCAGCCCCTCTTTCTGAGGCAAGTGTCGACGGTTCTTTGGGCCTGGTCGGTCTGAATTTTGAGGATTTTAATGTGGCAGAGCACCCCAAGTTGATTGCTTTGCAACAAAAAGTTCAGGGCTTGGAAGTCGAAAAGAACCTCAAGGTCAATCAGCTCCTTCCCAAGATCGATTTGGAGTATAATTTTTTAACTCCGGACCCCAACCTGATCGGCACTTTTGATACCCAACAGTACAAAGGAGGACTTAGCTTTCGCTTCCCGCTCTTTTTGCGAAAGGAAAGAGGAGAACTCAAATTGGCCCGCATTAAGTTGAACGACGCGAGCTACGAAAGGGATTTTGCCCAGGTCAGTATTACCAACAAGGTGGGAGCCCTTTATGCCCAGTTGGAGTCCTTTGGACGACAGCAGAGCATGATTGGTGATATGATTATGAATTACCGCACCCTGCTTCAGGGAGAAGAAAGGAAGTTCAATTTTGGAGAAAGCTCCTTGTTTCTTATCAATTCGCGAGAGAGTAAACTCATCGATGCGGAACTCAAAGGCAATTCTCTTCAGAACAAATACTATGTTTCTAAAATCAAACTCTTTAAGGGCTTGGCCCTGGACGCTGACTTTTAGGAAGATTCCCTGATGTAAGGAAAGGGGTTCAGAACGAACCAATCCACTGTGAAGTTTAATGATATGAAACCTACGGAAGCCTTAACAGAAAACCAAAACGGATTGGACCTA
>CAZLGZ010000036.1:0-18176 GCA_964558965.1 uncultured Flavobacteriaceae bacterium | reverse complement strand
GGTTTGAAGGCTCTTTTAACCTTTAATTAACAGATCATTTTTAAATAAATCTACATTTTGCGAGGCGATGTACAGACCACAAAAAAGCGGTCTGAATTACGGGCCTATGGAAGAAAAAACTCCTGTAGATATAGCTGCAGTAAATGAGAAGATTAACCAGGAAAGCGCATTTATTGACCTCCTGGTTCAGGAAATGAACAAGACCATCGTCGGTCAAAAACACATGATAGAGCGTTTGCTCATCGGCCTTTTAGGTAGAGGACACATCCTGTTGGAAGGGGTGCCAGGACTCGCAAAAACACTAGCCATTAACAGTTTGTCAAAAGCTGTTAAAGGCAGCTTTAGCCGGATTCAGTTTACCCCCGATTTACTTCCAGCCGACGTGGTTGGAACGATGATTTACAACATCAAAGAGAACGACTTTTCGATCAAAAAGGGGCCCATCTTTGCCAACTTCGTTTTGGCGGATGAGATTAACCGAGCTCCAGCAAAGGTGCAGTCTGCCTTACTCGAGGCCATGCAGGAAAAGCAAGTCACCATTGGGGACGAAACCTTCAAACTCCAAGCACCGTTCTTGGTTATGGCCACTCAGAACCCGGTGGAGCAAGAAGGAACCTACCCCTTGCCTGAGGCACAGGTAGACCGTTTCATGCTCAAGACCGTCATCGATTACCCTAACCTCAACGACGAACAGTTGATTATCCGTCAGAACCTCAAAGGAGGTGGATCAGAAATCAACCCCGTTGTTGAAACAGCTCAGATTTTGAGAGCACAGGAAGTGGTTCGGGAAGTCTATATGGACGAAAAAATCGAAAAATACATTTTGGACCTCATCTTCGCCACGCGTTACCCAGAGAAGTATGGCTTAGACAATATCAAGCCGCTGATCAGTTTTGGTGCATCTCCTCGTGGAAGTATCAACCTGGCCATTGCTTCTCAGTGCTACGCCTTTATCAAAAGAAGAGGCTATGTTGTTCCTGAGGATGTTCGAGCGGTCGTACACGATGTACTCCGCCACCGTATCGGAGTTACTTATGAAGCCGAGGCCGAGAATGTCACTTCCGAAGAAATTGTGGGCCGCATTGTGAACCGAGTGGAGGTTCCTTAGGGTCCAACCGAAAACCACATTGCCTGTGGATACCAAAGAACTACTAAAGAAAGTCCGTAAAATCGAGATCAAGACAAGGCGTTTGTCTGATCACATCTTTGGAGGTGAGTACCACTCTGCCTTCAAAGGTCGCGGTATGACCTTTAGTGAGGTTCGACAGTATCAATTTGGAGACGACGTACGCAGCATTGATTGGAACGTTACCGCCCGTTACAACGAACCTTTTGTCAAAGTATTCGAGGAAGAACGCGAACTCACCCTCATGTTGATGGTCGATGTCAGTGGATCCGAATTTTTTGGTACTGATGGTGTGTTTAAGAAAGAAATTCTCACTGAAATTGCGGCGACCCTGGCTTTCTCTGCCATGCAGAACAACGACAAGACAGGACTGATTCTCTTTGCTGAAGAGGTGGAACTCTTTATTCCACCAAAAAAAGGAAAAAGCCACGTTCTTCGGATCATTCGAGAACTTCTCGAGTTTGAACCGAAAACAGCTAAAACCTCCTTGTCGACTGCACTGAAGTTCTTGACCAATGTGATGAAAAAGAAGGCCATTGTGTTCGTGCTGTCCGATTTTATGGATGAGGAATACAGCGATACCCTTCGCATTATTGGAAAGAAACACGACATCACAGGAATAAGGGTCTACGACGCCAAGGAAGAGCAACTTCCCTCTCTCGGAATGATTCAGGTGGAAGATGCCGAAACAGGAGGAATCAGCTGGGTCAACACCCAATCACGCAACCTTCGCCTGGCCTACAGCACCTATTACAAGGAACGAGCGGCTTACTTCGTGGATTCTTTCACCAAAGCCGGTTGTGGCACGATTGATTGCCGAACCGACCACAGCTATGTAAAAAAACTACTCGGCTATTTTAAAAGACGATGAATAAAAGCGAGCCTACATACACGATTCAGTTTCGGCTGAAAGCGGTACTTCCAGTACTGCTGAGCTTGCTTTTGCCTGCTGTGCTCTGGGCTCAACAGCCCAAAATAGCGGTCGAAATTGATACGAATCAGATTCGCATAGGGGAACAAATTCGCTATGCCATTGAAGTACTTACCGATAGCACTTCTTTAGTCCATTTCCCGGAAGGACAAACCTTTACTCCTTTAGAAACCGTCGAAGCCCTCGCCACCGATACGGTGTGGGAGGACCGCATGATGCGCCTGCAAAAAATCTACCTGCTCACTCAATTTGACAGCGGAGCTTACCTTATTCCGGCTCAACAGATCGCCGTTAATGAGCAGGCCTTTTTCACCGATAGTTTTGCTGTACGAGTGGGCACCGTTGTGGTCGATACCACTAAACAAGGTCTTTACGATATCAAACCCCTGGTCAAGGTAAACCCCAGCTACTCTCAACTTTGGCTGTGGCTGCTCTTTTTGGGCCTTATTGGGGGCGGATTCCTGTACTATTGGTACCTCGGCAAAAGAGGAGACGGCTCCCCACTTTTTGGGGGCCCCAAAGCCCTGCCTCCTTTTGATCAGGCCCTTGCCCAGTTACAAGAACTTGAAAAATCCCGCTACCTCATCGAAGGACAGCACAAAGCCTACTACTCCGAATTGACGGATATCGTTCGAAATTACTTGGAGGACGAGGCCGGCATTGACGCCTTGGAAAGTACTTCAGACGAGTTGATCACCCTGCTCGAGATGCGAAAAGATGCCGGGGAATTGCCTTTGGAAGAGGGCACTTTAGAAGCTTTTAAAGAAGTGTTGAGGACGGCTGATTTGGTGAAGTTCGCCCGCCACACGCCCGAAAACCAAAAGGCCAGTGAAGACACACGCATCGTCCAATTGATGGTGGAGAAAACCCAAGAAGCCTTGCCAGAACCCGATGAAGAAAGTCTGGTCGACACGGAAGAATACATTCGCGAACAACAGAAACTCAAACGCAGAAGAGAAGAAAAACGCCTGGTCATTGGAGCAGCGGCTGTTTTGACCATCCTGGTGGTGGCCTTTGGAATTCGCCTAGGATTCTTAAATCTGTGGCATACGGTTAGCGGTCACGAAACGAAGAGTTTATTGGAAGGTGAATGGGTGAGCAGTACCTATGGTTTTCCTCCGGTAAGCCTCGAAACTCCCGAAGTGCTCTTGCGCGAAAAACAACTGCTTGCCCTGCCGGCAGAAGACTCGGTAAAAAGTGCAGAGTCCTTTGAATACGCGCTGCCTGAGCGTTTTTTCCGCATCGAAACCAAGACTATCTTGATGGAAGGGCAGAAGGAAGTTGACCTGAGCAAACTTTTTGAAGAGCAACTTAAAGGTCTGGAAGAAGCAGGAGCGAAGAACATCATTACCAAGCAAGAAGAATTCATTACCGGCGCTGGAGTTACCGGTCTTAAACTCTATGGAAGCGGAGACTTTAAGGTCGCAGGTAAAGAAGCGCGAAAAAGAGGAAAGTACGTTCTTCTAAGCTTTGGCGGAAAAGGCTTCCAACAACAAATTTATTTGACCTGGCTGGATGATGATCCCTATGCTCAGGAAATTGTCGATCGCATTTTGGCTTCGGTCGATGTAAAAACACAGGTGTAAGATGGGGAATGATTTTGCCTTTGCTTATCCGCAGTTCTTCTGGCTATTCTTAGCCCTGCCCCTGCTGTTGTTGTGGTTTTACTTCAACCGGAAAAGGGAGACTTCTGTCCTGCGCCTGTCCAGTTTGAAGGGGTTTAAAAACCGGGATTTGCTGAGCAAAGTTCGCCCCTATCTCGGGGTGCTCCGTTTAGCTGCATTGGCCTTGATCATTACGGCACTGGCGCGTCCTCAGAACGAAGACATTTCTTCCCGTACCAAGACCACCAAAGGAATCGATATTGTTATCGCAATCGATGTGTCTTCCAGTATGTTGGCCCGCGACCTCAAACCCAACCGGCTGACAGCCTTGAAGGAAGTTGCCGGGGACTTTATAGACAAACGCCCAAGTGATCGCATTGGACTGGTCGCCTATGCCGGGGAGAGTTATACCAAAACGCCCATCACCAGCGACAAGTCCATCGTTAAAGGGGCCCTTAGAGAAATCAAATACGGGCAGCTGGAAGATGGTACGGCCATCGGAATGGGGCTGGCCACATCGGTCAACCGCCTCAAAGACAGCAAGGCCCAAAGTAAAGTGATCATCTTACTGACTGATGGGGTGAACAATGCCGGTTTTATCGAACCCAAAACAGCAGCAGACCTCGCGGTAGAATTTGGGATTAAAACCTATACCATTGGCCTGGGAACAAACGGAATGGCCATGACGCCCGTAGCCTACAAACCAGATGGTTCCTTTCGGTACGAAAGAAGGGAAGTCGAAATTGACGAAGACTTGCTGGAAGAGATAGCCGAGCTGACCGGAGGGGCCTACTTTCGGGCAACCGACAACACGAAGCTTCAAGAGATTTACGAAGAGATTAACAGTCTGGAGAAGACAGAAATAGAGGAATTTAAGTATTATAAGTACGAAGAAAAGTTCCGCCCCTTGGTGCTGCTCGCATTGGGACTTCTGGGGCTGGAATGGCTCTTGGGAATCACTGTTTTTAAACGATTTATGTAAATGATCTACGATCAGCCTTCTTATTTCTATTTACTCATAGCCCTCCCGGTTATGGTTGGCTTGTACATCGTTTATATGCTTTGGAAGCAAAGAAAGCAGGCCCGTTTTGCACGTGCCGAAAACCTAAAGCTCCTGGCTCCTAACCGTTCGTTATTTAAATCTCCTTTAAAATTTGTACTCCAGTTACTAGCCTTTGCCTGTCTTATATTGGCCTTGGTCAATCCAAAAATTGGAACCAAACTAGAGACCGTCAAGCGAGAAGGGGTCGATATCGTCTTTGCCGTGGACGTTTCTAAAAGTATGTTGGCCGAGGACATCGCTCCCAACCGTTTAGAAAAGTCCAAACGTCTGGTGTCGGAAATTATCAATGGACTGGCTAGTGACCGCGTGGGGATCATTGCCTATGCTGGGCAAGCTTACCCTCAACTCCCGATCACGACCGATTACGGGGCAGCAAAAATGTTTTTACAGAGCATGAATACCGACATGCTTTCTTCACAAGGAACAGCCATTGAGGCCGCTTTGGAATTGGCCTCCACCTACTTCAATGATGAAGACCAGACCAATCGCGTGCTCTTTATTCTTTCGGATGGGGAAGATCACTCTGGGAAGGTGCCCGTAGAACGCATTCAACTGGCCCGAGAAAACAACATCCGCATTTACACCATTGGCGTAGGCAAAACCAAAGGGTCTCCTATACCCATTAAGAGTCGAGGAGTAACCGAAAGTTTTAAAAAGGACAGTGAAGGTGAAGTGGTTCTCTCTAAACTCAATGAAGAAGTGATGATTGAACTGGCTCAACTCGGTGGAGGACGCTATCTTCCCGGTTTGGACACCGAAGAAGTGGTTGAGCAAATCCAGGAGGAACTCGCTCAAATGGACAAAAAAGAATTTGAAGCCAAGGAATTCGCCGAATACCAAGACCAATTTCAGTGGTTTTTGGGAGCCGGATTCCTCTTTTTATTTTTGGACGTTTTGGTTTTGGACCGAAAGACCGAATGGCTCCGAAGATTGAACTTATTTAACGATCGAAATCATGGCTAAACCTCACGTATTATTACTCGTATTGCTGGCGATGATCTCTAGCCCTGTCCTGGCTCAAAACCCAGCTCAAGGCGCCAAGTCAGCCGATCCAAAAGCGCCTGCAGCTCAGAACGGCAAGGCCAAAAACCTGACCCACAAAGGGAACACCCTCATTGGTCAGGAGAACTTTGTACAGGCTGAGGCCAATTACAGAAGGGCTATTTCAGCAGATGGACAGCAGCCCGAAGCCTCTTATAATCTTGGTACAGCTCTCTATGATAAAGACAACTATCTCGAAGCTTTTGGCAATTTCAAGCAAGCAGCGGAAGTCGCTTCTACCAAAGACACCAAGCACAAGGCTTTCCACAACATGGGAAATGTGCATATGCAAAACAAAGAATACGAGCGGGCGGTCGAAAGCTACAAACAAGCCCTTCGCAACAACCCTACGGACGAAGAAACCCGTTACAACCTGGCCCTTGCCAAAGAACTGTTGAAAAAGCAACAGGAACAGAACGACAAGAACAAAGACAAAAAAGACAAGGACCAGAACAAGGACAACCAGGATAAGGACCAGCAAAAGGACAAAAACAACCAGGGCGGAGACCAAGAAAAGAAAGATGATCCCAACAAGCCTGACCAGAATGAGGGGGATCAAAAACAAGATAAAGAGGATCAGAAAAAGGGAGACGGGGATGAAAAACAAGAGCAGAACCAAAAACCCAAAGACCAAGAAGATCAAAAGAAAAAGCAGCAACCTCGTCCTAACCAGCTCTCTAAAGAGCAGATTCAAAACCTGCTAAAGGCCATGCAGAACGAGGAGAAAAAGGTGCAACAGAAAATTGACGAAAAGAAAATCCGAGGACGTAAAATAAAAACGGAGAAGGACTGGTAATGAAGAGGATGTTCATTTGGGGGCTATTTGCGCTTTGCTTTTTTGCAGGCCAAGGTATTTTGCTGCACGCGCAGGAAGAGGCTGTCTCTTTTGAAATGAAACTGAGTAAGGAGAAGCTCGGTCTTAACGAGCGCCTGAAAGTAGAATTCATCATGAATAAGGATGGGGACAACTTTCAGCCTCCTGAGTTCGCTGACTTCAATGTCGTCATGGGACCCTCTCAAACGGTCAGTAATTCCTGGAGCAACGGGAAAAGAAGTTTCTATAAAACCTACTGGTACATTCTGAATCCTCGAAAAAAAGGAAGTCTTCGTATCGGACAGGCGACCATTGAAATTGAAGGACAGACCTACAAGACCGTACCTAAAACCGTGGTGGTCACCGAAGCGGTATCGAATCCCAATGCACCAAAAACGGCCAATGATATCGCTGGGGAGAATCTGCACCTGGTTGCGGAGGTTTCCAAGACCAATCCTTACCTGAATGAGGCGGTCAGTGTGGTGTACAAACTCTATATCAGTCGAGACGTCAGCGTCAATAACTACCGTCCTTTAGACAACCCACAATACAACAACTTTTGGAGCCAGGACATCCCGGTTACCCGCTACAAATCAGAACCCACCACCTATAAGGGCAAACCCTATTTAAGCGTGGTTTTGAAACGGGTGGTTCTGTATCCGCAAAAGAGTGGCAAGCTCGAAATCGAACCCCTTGCGCTGGAAATTTACGTGGATGTTCCCACCAGTCGCCGAAGTTTCTTTGGACAGCGAATCTACACTCAAGCAACTCAGCGGGTTTCTGCCGGAAAGCGGGTTTTAAACGTAAAGCCTCTTCCTGAACAAGGGAAACCAGAAGACTTTTCTGGTGCGGTAGGGGATTTCACTTTTTCGGTCACCGCCAGCAAAACCAGTCTGAACGCTTCGGAGTCGTTGCAAGCCAAGGTGGCCGTTGAGGGAGACGGAAACCTAAAGCTCTTTCAATTGCCGAAACTGACTTTACCAAGCGCTTTGGAGGTCTATGAGCCCGAATTCAAAGAGGATGTGCGAACCAACCTTTCGGGTATGAAAGGAAGCGTTTCTGAAAGCTATACAGTTGTTCCGTCATTCCGCGGGCAATACCCCATCCCCAGTGTATCTTTTAGTTATTTCAACCCAAAGACCAGAAGGTACCAAACGGTGAACTCTGACGAAATTACCCTGCAGGTACTTGAAGGTCCTGAAGATAATTCGGCCAGCACCAATACAGGCGTAGTGAATCGCAACACGGTTAGTGTTCCCACAGGAGACCAATTTCATTTTATCAAGCTGAAAAGCGACCTCATTCCCGTGGCCAATCAATTCTTCCTCGGATCTTCCCGATTCTACTGGTGGTTGCTTCTTCCCCTTGCGCTGGTTCCTTTAAGTCTTTTGATCCGTCAACTGCTAGCACAAAAAGACCAGGACCAAGAAAAAATTCAACTCCGCCAAACCAATAGGCTCGCTCGGAAGTACCTGGCAAACGCAAAAAAAGCCCTGGGGAACAAAGAGGCCTTTTACATTGCTCTGGAACGGGCGCTTCACAACTACCTGAAGGCCAAACTTCGTATCGAAACCTTCGAATTCAGTAAAGAAAAAATACAAAGTCTGTTGGAAGAAAAACAGGCCAAGGAGCAGTCTATTGAACAACTGATTCAACTCTTAACCAATTGCGAGATGGCGCGATACAGCCCCTTCTCTACCGGTCAAATGCAGGAGGACTACCAACTGGCCAGTAAAGTAATTGCTCAACTGGATAAAGAATTACGCAAATGAAAAGCCTGATCTGCTCCCTATACCTGTTTCTGGCTTTGCCTCAACAAGCGGTTTTTGACGAAGCTGCTGAAGCTTATAATGCCGAAGAGTACAAGAAAGCCATCGAGCTGTACGAATCAGTACTGGAAGAAGGTCAACACTCGGCGGCCTTGTATTTTAACCTGGGCAACGCCCACTACCAACTCGGCGAGGTAGGGCCTAGCGTGTATTATTTTGAGAAAGCCCTCCTGCTCGATCCGGAGGATGCCGAAATAAAGAACAACCTCAACTATGCCAACAATATGCGGATCGACGCCATAGAACAGGTACCCAAGAGCTTCTTTGGACGAGTACGCGAATCCATTCTGGGTTGGTTTCACTTTGATCAATGGGCACGAATAGGGATCGTCTTTATGCTGATTTCGGTCATGAGCTTTTTGGCTTACCAGTGGATTGCCGGGAGTACCTTCAAAAGGTTCTTTTTTATCGTTGCCTTAGGCGCCGTTGGATTATCTCTTTTGACCTTGCTGATCAGTTACCTCGACTTCCAACAATACCAATCGGAACAACCGGCTGTTATTTTCAGTCAACAAGTGTCCTTCTCTTCAGCCCCGAACACCCGCGGAGATATCCTTTTTACTTTGCATGAGGGCACCAAGGTCAATGTACTTGAACAGTACGATCAATGGGCCAAAGTTGAACTTCCCGATGGTCAGACCGGTTGGATTATGTCGGAATCCATTCGTCTACTCAAAGATTTTTAGTCTTTTTCTTACCCCCTTCTCGCAAGAAAATGTATTTTAGAGCCTAATGAGGGCCCTAAATTTGACAACGGTATATGCCGTTCTTCTGGTGTTTTGTTTATTGACACCCAGAATTGCGACGACCACATCTACGCTATCGGACGAGCTGTGGTTTCTCTGCATGGACTTTGGTGAGGAAGAGTCGGAGGAGGAAAGTCAGGAGGAAAAAGGAGAAGCAGAATTCTACTTTTTTACTGCTGCCTTGGCCTTGGACACTGGTTCTATTGCCCCCGCTGAACAACCCATCGGTTTTGCCCGCGTCGAAAGCCTTTATCACCCTGAGGTTTTTGCTCCTCCGCCGGAAGCCTAGACCGAATCATTCATTTTAACCTTTCCAATTATTATTTAATCTTGAACCGCACCCTATCGTGGGGTTCACAACACTTGTTTTATGTTTAAAACACTTAAAAATGATCTTCCAGCCAGTATAGTGGTCTTTTTCGTGGCCCTCCCCCTCTGTCTGGGTATTGCTCTTGCCAGTGGAGCTCCCCTGTTTTCAGGTCTGATTGCTGGTATTGTCGGGGGAATTTTGGTCGGGAGTCTCAGTGGTTCTCAGATCGGAGTAAGTGGCCCTGCAGCCGGTTTGGCTGCGATTGTATTGGCCGCTATTGGAACCTTGGGAGGTTACGAAAACTTTCTTGTTGCGGTAGTCATTGGAGGTATTCTACAAATTGTCTTGGGGGTACTGAAGGCCGGTATTATTGGTTACTACTTCCCTTCTTCGGTTATCAAAGGAATGTTGACCGGGATTGGAATCATCATCATCCTTAAGCAGATCCCACACTTTTTTGGATACGATCGGGATCCGGAAGGAGATTTTGCCTTTAATCAAGTGGATGGCGAAAACACCTTCTCAGAAATATTCAATGCGTTTGACTATATCAGCCCTGGCGCCACTCTAATTGCGGTGATCGCACTGGCAATTCTCATCCTCTGGGATCGGGTTTTGTCCAAGCAATCTAAAATATTCCAATTGATCCAAGGGCCCTTGGTCGCGGTAGTGGCTGGAATCATTTACTACGTTTCGACGGAAGGAAATGCCAAATGGGGTATCTCCACTGATCATTTAGTGAGTGTTCCCGTTCCGGAGGATATGGCCTCCTTTTTTGGACAGTTCAGTTTCCCCAACTTTAGCGCTATTGGCAACCCGGATATCTGGATTACCGGTTTCACCATTGCATTGGTTGCGAGTTTAGAAACCTTGCTCTGTGTTGAAGCAACAGACAAACTGGATCCTGAAAAAAGGGTTACACCAACCAACCGAGAGCTGGTCGCTCAAGGGGTGGGTAATATGTTCTCTGGTATGATTGGGGGACTACCTGTTACCCAGGTAATCGTGCGAAGTTCCGCCAATATTCAATCGGGAGGCAAGTCCAAGATGTCAGCCATTATTCACGGTTTCTTCTTGTTGATTTCGGTCATGCTGATACCGACCTTACTCAATATGATTCCCTTATCCGTTTTGGCGGCTGTCCTCTTTATCGTAGGTTACAAACTAGCTAAGCCTGCTTTATTCAAGACCATGTATAACTTGGGGTGGAAGCAATTTGTGCCCTTTATTGTTACCATCTTGGGTATTGTATTCACAGACCTTTTGGTCGGTATTGGACTAGGACTTGCCGTTGGGATTGTCGTGATTTTGATCAAGAGCTACCAAAACTCTCACTTCTTGCACATCCAGGACAAGAGTAACGGTAAGCACCGCATTCTGATGACGCTTGCTGAAGAAGTGACCTTCTTCAACAAAGGAGCTATCCTGAAGGAATTAGACGCCCTTCCTGAAAACTCCTACCTGGAATTGGATGTTCGAAAAACCCGTTACCTGGATAATGATATCATTGAAATTCTCGAAGACTTTTCAGAAAAAGCAAGAAATCGAGGGATCGATATCAAGTTAATTTCGGAACGTGGAATCGTCGAAAATCCACCGAGTTATATTGAATTTTTTAATCTAAGACCTAAAACAGCCTAACACTGCCATGATCACACAAACATCACAATCACAAGCCGCCATGACTTCTGTCGCGGCTTTAGAAATGCTCAAAGACGGTAACGCGCGATTTGTTGCCCGTCGAATGAATGATAGAGACCTTATACAACAAGTGGAACAAACCGCAACCGGACAATACCCATTTGCGACCATCCTAAGTTGTATCGATTCCCGCGTCTCCGCAGAATTGGTATTCGATCAAGGAGTTGGTGATATTTTCAGCGCCCGTGTTGCCGGAAACATCGTTAACGAGGACTTGCTCGGTAGTATGGAATTTGCCTGCAAACTGGCCGGCACAAGAATCATCGTCGTGCTGGGCCATACTAGTTGTGGGGCCGTTAAAGGAGCTTGTGACGGAGCACAGATGGGGAACCTGACTGCGCTTTTGTCCAAGATCAATCCAGCGGTTCAAGCGGTCAGCGAACCCTCGGATCCTGCTGAGAGAACCTCCAAGAACCTGGATTTTGTCAATGAGGTGGCCAAGACCAATGTAGCCATGACCATCGAAAACATCCGCAAGGATTCTCCAGTGCTGAAAGACATGGAGGATGCTGGTGAAATCGCTATTGTTGGAGCGATGTACGACATCTCTACAGGGGAGGTTCACTTTTACTAAAACACAAGTATGTTTAAGCATTTGCGTGGCGACCTTTTTGGCGGTTTAACCGCTGGAATCGTCGCCTTGCCTTTGGCCTTGGCCTTTGGTGTTAGTTCAGGATTAGGGCCTAGTGCCGGACTTTACGGAGCCATCTTTATCAGCTTCTTTGCCGCTTTATTTGGAGGTACACCGACCCAAATCTCAGGGCCAACGGCGCCAATGACGGCGGTGAGTATGCTGGTTATTGCCGGCATGATCGCCAACTTTGACGGACAGGTCGAAAAGGCCCTTCCGGCCATTCTAACCGTCTTTTTATTGGCCGGTCTCCTGCAAATTGGTCTGGGCTTTCTGGGAATAGGGAAGTACATCAAATACATCCCCTACCCGGTCGTCTCTGGCTTTATGACGGCTATAGGGGTCATTATCCTCATAACGCAAATGCTCCCCGCCATGGGGTATTACCCAAAAGAAGACAAGAGTTTTGTTTCGGAATTTACCGAAGATGCCCGCTCCTCTCTTCTTCAAAATGAACTCTCCAGAGAAGCCAAGGAGGACGGCCTGGAACGAAAAGACCTGGTGCTATTTGCGCAGGAAGCTCCAGACGTAGAAATTGAAAAAGAAGCGAAAAACCTGGCGGGCCGGGCTTCCTCCGGTGTGCTGGGAACCCTGAAAATTTTGCCCCGGGCCTTCGGCAACATCAATTGGATGGAACTGCTACTAGCCCTCTCTACGATCGGTATTATTTACGGTTTCAAACGGATTACAACAAAAGTTCCCAGTACCTTGGTCGCTTTGTTATTGGTCAGTGGTGTAGCCGTTGCTTTTGGCCTGGATTACCGTCCGATTGCCGCAATTCCTGAGGGCATCCCGGCACCAAACTGGGACATCTTTAGCAGCTTTGAATGGTCGACCATCAGTCCATACCTCTTTACTGCCCTAACCCTTGCGCTCTTAGGTTCCATTGATTCTCTGTTGACCTCTATCGTTGCGGACAACATGACCAAGACCCGACACTTGCCCAATAGAGAACTCATCGGCCAAGGGATCGGAAACACGGTCGGTGCACTTTTTGGAGGTATTCCTGGTGCTGGCGCTACCATACGAACGGTGGTGAACATCAATGCAGGCGGAAAAACAAAACTTTCGGGGATGATTGCTGGGCTTTTGCTTTTAATCGTCCTTTTAGCCTTGGGCCCTGTGGCATCTCAAATTCCGGCAGCTGTTTTGGCTGGGATCTTGATTACGGTGGGCATCGGCGTAATGGATTACAAGGGTCTTCGGGCAGCAACTCTGTTGCCTAAAGACATCAAACTCGGTCCGCTGCGCTTGAGTTCGGAAGTGCTCATCATGGTGGTTGTACTGGTGCTATCCTCCTTGTGGAATTTGGTCTATGCCGTTGGTATTGGTCTGATCTTAGCCTGCCTGATGTTTATGAAAAAAATTGGGGACCTCACCGCGGCTCAATCCGATGTGAAGCCCCTCCCGGAAGAAAAGTGGCCGGACGAAATCAACCTGCCCAAGGAATGGTCGGAAAAGGTCTACATCAAACACATTAAGGGGCCTTTGTTTTTTGGCTCGAAGAATGACTTTCAACAACTTTCAGCGCAGATCCCAGCATCGGCTCGGGTGGTTATCTTTCGTTTTGGGAAGATGCCCTACCTGGACCAGAGTGGATTGTATGCCCTGGAAGACAGCCTGGTGGAGTTAAAACAAAAGGGAATTCCGGTGTTGCTTATCGACCTCAAAGAGCAACCGCGCCTGCTGATGGAACGCATCGACATTCTCCCGGACTTGATTCCGGAAGAGCATGTTCTCTCGACCTTCCAAGAAGCGCTTGACCTGATGGGAGATTGGGTGAACTCCTAATCCTTTCGGCTTTTTCTGTTGAAGTGATCTTCTAGGGTTGATCAACCCCTGAAACTGAGACAATTTGGTATCTTTACGGCCACCTGAAAAAAAGGAGGTCGCCAGATGATCGAAACCATACAAGAACACATCCAAAAAGTAAACGCTTTCCAAGCCGATTCCCTGGAACAAGTGGAGGCTTTTCGTATTGAGTATTTAGGTAAAAAAGGCTTGCTTAAAGAGTTTTTCGCCTCCTTCAAATCAGTACCACCTGAGCAGAAAAAAGAATACGGCCAAGCGCTGAACACCCTGCGTCAAGCGGCGGAAGAAAAGGTGAATGAACTCAAAGAAGAACTGGGAGCTTCCCAATCCGCGAGTGGACCAGCGATGGACCTCACCCGCCCTGGTGACGCCTTGGCTGAAGGGAGTCGCCACCCCATCTCTTTGGTTCGCCAAAAGATCATCGATATCTTTTCTCGAATCGGATTTAATGTTTCCGAAGGTCCAGAGATTGAAGACGACTGGCACAATTTTACGGCGCTCAACCTCCCGGAATACCACCCGGCAAGGGATATGCAGGATACCTTCTTTATTGAAACCAACCCTGACCTCCTGCTTCGAACCCACACCTCATCGGTGCAGGTTCGCTATATGGAAAACAACACTCCCCCGATCCGAACGATTTCTCCGGGTCGCGTGTACCGTAACGAAGCCATATCGGCTCGTTCCCATTGCTTCTTCCATCAGGTTGAGGGGCTTTACATCGACAAAGGCGTTTCTTTTGCTGATCTAAAACAAACCTTACAGTACTTCACCACGGAGTTATTCGGAAAATCACGTATCCGGCTTCGTCCCTCTTACTTCCCATTTACGGAACCTAGTGCAGAAGTCGATGTGTATTGGGGACTCGAAACGGAAACGGATTACCGCATGACCAAAGGAACCGGATGGTTAGAAATCATGGGGTGCGGCATGGTGGACCCCAATGTACTGAAGAACTGCGGCATTGATCCGGAAGAATACTCTGGCTACGCTTTTGGAATGGGGATCGATCGAATTGCGCTTCTGCTCTACCAAATTGACGACATCCGCTTGTTGAGTGAAAATGATTTACGCTTCCTCAAGCAGTTCAAATCTGAACTTTAGGGATCTACTCCTTCTTCCAGTTGGAGTAGGGGTTCTTTGCGAGTTGTGAATTGTAGTAGGCTTTTTGACCCGTTACCTCTTCTCCCAACCATTCCGGTATATCAATGCGTTGATCAGAAGACTCGAGTTCTGCCTCCGCAATAACCAGCCCGGCGTTTTCTCCATAAAATTCATCCACCTCAAACAGCGTGGCACCACATTGCACAAGGTACCTCGTCTTTTCAATTTGTCCCGGCTCACACAGCTCCAATAAGGCTTCGGCTTCCCTTAGGTCCAATTCTTTCTCCCACTCGAAGCGAGAAAGACCACTGGAATCCCCAAGTCCTTTGACGGTAATCCAGGCTTTTTCACCACTGAGGCGAATACGGACGACCCGTGCGGGATCTGAGTTTAAAAAACCCTGTACAATACGGTAGTGTTCATGGGCGTTTTCTTTAAACTGATTGGACAGAACTAAAAATTTTCGCTCAATTTCGGTGAATTCCATACCCTAAAATAGTTCAGGTCTTTATCTTTACAAAGCAAGCACCACCCCATGCATAGGCAAGAAATTAAACAACACATCATTGATACCGCTGGCAAACTCTTCTATAAACAAGGGTATAATGCTACTGGAATCAACGAAATCATCTCCGAAGCTTCCATAGCAAAAGCCACTTTATACAACCACTTCAAGTCCAAAGAAGATATTTGTCTGGCTTATTTGGAAGGACGCCACAGCCACTTTTTGGATGCCTTAAAGGCCTATTGTCAAGAAAAACCCCAAGGACCTTCCCGTCTTTTGGCTTTGTTTGATTATCTGAGAGAGGTTTACCGAGAACCGGGATTTTATGGCGATTGGGGCCAAAAAGTCTATGCCGAATTACCCCCGCAAAATCAAAAAACCAGCGAACTGATTCGCCAGCAGAAAAAGGAATTATTGATGTTCCTGGGCGAGTTGGTCGGTGAGAATGTTGGGCTGATTTCCGTGGCCGAAACAGAGCATATTTCGGGTGCCCTCTACTTGCTTATGGAAAGCGCCATTACCGAGAGTCATGTCCACCAAAGCGACTGGCCAATCCACTTGGCTCGACGCGTTGCTCCCTCTCTTTTTGAAGAAAAGCTAGCGCGTTAGGCCAAATTCTTGTTCACTTTACCGCCTCCTAAAGGCCCTTAATTTTAACATTCGCTTCAACAGAAGTGTTAATGTTACCCAAGATTTTGAGTGCTAGCCCTAATTTTGCTAGACTTAATCTCTGAAAGACAGTCGTAAAAGCAATCAGATCATGTCCTCTTTTCAAAAATGCGGTCCCCTGCCCTTAATGTCCTGGGACTTTTTTTCACTCCATTACCAGAAGACTTCCCTCTTGCTCCAAGAGGCGAATGAACTGCAACAACGTTCGGTTATGGATCGTTGGAAAGAGCCGGTCGATTTTCGGGAAGAACTCCTTCCTAAAGACCAAGTAATTGTCTTGACCGACACCAATCAGAATATTGTTCACGCAACGGCGAATATCTTTCAGATGAATGGGTACCAACCCGAGGAATTGATTGGTCAAAAGCCAAAAATATTTCAAGGAGAAAAAACCTGTTCTAAAACCAGCGCCCGGATTTCAGAAGCCATAAAGAACCGCCTCCCTTTTGAGGAGACGGTGATCAATTACCGCAAAGACGGCAGTATCTACAAATGCTGGATCCAAGGGCAACCCGTCTTCAACAAGGCCGGTGATCTCATTCACTTTATCGCCTTCGAAAAAGAAGTCGCCTAAACCGCGCTTAATCTATTTCAGTAACACGCAGGGTATTGACCATACCCTTGTCTTTCATGGGCATAGCCGCCAATGAAATAAGCATGTCTCCCTTTTCTAAAAAGCCCTTGTCTTTGGCAATCTTATTTACGTCTTCGATGGTTTCATCTGTTGAAACATTCCGATCGTAATAAAATGCTTTTACTCCCCAAAGCAGGCTCAATTGGTTCATGATGGCCTTGTTGTGGGTAAATACAAGAATGTGCGCTTGAGGTCTCCAGGCCGAAATCTGAAAAGCTGTATACCCACTGTTTGTAAGGGTTGAGATCGCTTTTGCCTGAATATCATTGGCCATCAAAGCCGCGTGGTAACAGACGGATTTAGTTATGTACCGAACGGTTCGGATATGCGGGGCGGTCTGTGGGACAGAGATCAACTGAGAGCCCTCTACACTTTTTAGAATGCTCGTCATTTTCTCAATCACCTGCACTGGGTAGTTCCCGACAGAGGTCTCTCCGGAAAGCATTACTGCATCAGCCCCATCCATGACAGAATTCGCTACGTCATTCACCTCGGCCCGTGTTGGGGTTAGGCTAGTGATCATGGTCTCCATCATCTGGGTAGCAATAATGACCGGGATTCTCGCTTTCTTCGCTTTCAGAACCAACTGCTTTTGAATCAAAGGCACTTCGTGCGCGGGAACTTCCACTCCCAGATCTCCACGGGCAACCATTAGTCCATCGCAATAGGCAACGATCTTGTCGATATTTTCGACTGCCTCGGGCTTTTCGATTTTAGCAACGATCGGAATCTTGTGCTCTGCGTGCTCTTCAATAATTGCCTGTAGATCTTTCAAGTCTTGGGCGTGACGCACAAAAGAAAGCGCAATCCAATCGACCTTAAGAGATATAGCGAAGATGGCATCTTTAACATCTTTCTCGGTTAAAGCAGGCAATGAAATATCCGTGTTGGGGAGGTTGACTCCTTTTTTAGACTTCAGCGGTCCTCCTTGGAGGACTTTGGCCTTTACCGTGTCTTTTTTATTGGAGGATACAACCTCAAAAATCAGCTTTCCGTCATCTAGTAGGACGCGCTCACCTGGTTTGACATCTACAGGGAAGTTCTGGTAGTTCATGTAGACCTTCTCCGCGTTTCCTTCGAAGGGCTCTCCAGTAACGAATTTAATCTCGTCTCCTGGCGATACGATGACTTCACCTCCCATGACCCCAACGCGGAGTTTTGGGCCTTGTAAATCGGCAAGAATTCCCACGTTCATCTGGAGCTCATCACTGAGTTCCCGGATCATCTTGACCCGCTCCTTGACATCGTCGTAGTTGGCGTGAGAAAAGTTGATTCTAAATACATTAACACCCGCATGGATCATTTCGCTCAGCACTTCTTTCTTGCTTGTGGCTGGTCCTAGCGTGGCTACAATTTTGGTCTTCTTCTTTGTCGGCATGACTAAAAGATTAAGTTCTGTTTCGATTTAAGCGTGTTGGTCTCGAGATAATAGGCCGTGATTACACGGGGAATCTCTTTTATTTTATTCAGCCATCCGGCTGGGTTTACTGCATATTGGCCGCTTAATTTGATCAAATAATCAATTTCTTTTCGCTCGGGCAAAATATAGCGTGTTCTCCATTCGACATCCTCAGCGAACAACCCCATGGAGGGATTGCTCTGCAGTTGTTTTTGTTGGTTAGGCAGTAAACAACAGTAGCAGTCTTGTGCTAAGTC
>CAZLGZ010000035.1:0-18316 GCA_964558965.1 uncultured Flavobacteriaceae bacterium | reverse complement strand
GCCCCGTAGTTCAATGGATAGAATAGAAGTTTCCTAAACTTTAGATGCAAGTTCGATTCTTGCCGGGGCTACAAATAAGCGCAGGCCGAATAGTACCGTACATTGCACCATAAAAACGAAAAAAGGGAGCCGAAGGTTTCTTTTTTCTTTTATAGTGGTGCTTGGCGCCGCCAACGGCCTGCATTTTCAACATGAGGCCCAAAAGAAGAACCGAGTTCAATCTTGCCGGGGCTACAAATAAGCGCAGGCAATAATCTTCATTTACAATCTTCGGACTAAAAGAAGAATATTCTTAAATCTTTTCGGTTAGGATTCCGTAGATCGTACGGATTCCGTCAAAGTAATTCCCCAAGCGAATGTTCTCGTTTGGACTGTGTTGGTTGTTGTCTCTGTTAACTGTTGGTACTGTTACCGCAGGAATACCCAATTCGTTGACAAAAGGAGAAATCGGAATACTTCCTCCTGAAGTACGCTGGCGAATAGGGGGTTTTCCGAAGGATTTGGTCAGGGCCCGGGTGAGCCAAACCCCAATTTCGGAGTCCATTTCGGTGCGATAAGCCAAGTAGGAAGTCGTTGATTCTACTTGAATCAACCGGCTTTTTTGCGCCCTTTCTTCTTCGGTAGGAGGGCGATCAAGCAAGGTGTACCCTTGATTTTTAATGTGGTCTTTTACCAGCTGAATAAGTCGCTCAGGCTCACTTTCAATTACTAGTCTCATGTCAATCTCAGCGGTGGCTGAGGAAGGGATGATGGTTCTCTTTTCGGAGCCTACCCAACCAGAAGACAAGCCTCTGATGTTAAGGGATGGGTACTGTATGGATTCTTGGTAGGTGTCCGCGACCCGGTCTGAGGCGGCTATTCCCATTTTTTTACGGATGTTTTCTTCATCGTCGGGTACGGCTTGAAGGATGGCTTTGGTGTTAGAATCCAACGAAATTCCATCGTAATAGCCCGGAATGATTACCCGACCTTCTTCGTCTTTCATACTGGCCAGTAACTGAGAGAGGCGCAGTGCAGGATTGGGTACGTAGTTCCCGTAATGACCGCTGTGCTGTGGCCGGATGGGACCATACAGGGTCAGGGTCAGGGTCGAAATACCCCTAGCTCCGAAGGTCAGGGTGGGTTCGTTTTTCAAATGCCGGGGCCCGTCAAAGATGACCAGCATGTCAGCAGCCAAAGCCTCGCGATTTTCAACGACTGCCTTTGGCAACTGTGGTGATCCCAATTCCTCTTCAAAGTCCAGAATCACCTTCATGTGAAAAGGAATCTTTTTCTTTTCGTCCCGAATCATATCCAAGGCCGTCAAATAGGCCGCAACAGGTCCTTTAGCATCTGAAGCCGATCGGGCAAAAATGCGCCAGTCCGGATCGGGATTTTGGCCTATGCGTTCCCAGGAAATGGGTGCCCAATTCCCCTCCGCATTTTGCTCCATTAATTCTGCTCTGTAGGGATTCTTCTGGTTCCAGAAAGGTGGAGCCACAGGTTGCCCATCGACCTGCAAATAGATCAGAACGGTTTTGGCATTTTTCTTTTTGCTTTTGCGTTCGGCTAAGAGGAGTGGAACGGTTGGGGTTTGCAGGCGTTGACTTGTAAAACCCCTCTTGGTAAAAGCTTCTTCACACCACTGGATGTTCTTTTCGATGTCTGCCGGAAAATGAGCGTCGTTCGCCAAAGCGAGCAGTTCCCTGAACATGGGAAGGGATTCAATTCCTTTAGAGACGAATTTAGCTGGTGTTTGCTGTGCAAACAGCAGATGGCCGCTACATAAAAGCAGTCCGAGTAGTGTGAAGAGTCTTTTCAAAATAGAATTAGCTTTTTTTCATAAAGTAGGCCACTGCCAAAGAAGTTAATGTTCCAACCACAGGTGCAAAAATGATGCTGATGATCATATAGCTCTGCAGGTTAAAGAAAGCCTGGGCCTCTTCAAGAGTTGATTCTCCGCTTGCTACAGAATAGTCTATTGCATTCTGAAAGTAATCGGGTGAAATCACCGTGGAAGCCAGATACTGCGTTAGGGGCGTAAATACAGTAACGACCAAGGTGATAATCATCCCAGCGATAAAGCCCTCTTTAAAAGTCATGGTTCCTCCCAAGTCTTTTTCGCGTTTTTCTCTAATGCCCAGAACATAAATCAAGATGGCTGGAATCATAAAGAAGTTAGTGACCACAGGATGCTGTGCGATGTTTTCTCCGTGAAAGCCTAAAGACTTTTCCAGGAAATTCCAGATCAGAGTGGCGAGAACAAAGATGATCCCCCACTTGATTTCGGTTTTGTACTTACCCATTGGAGTCTATTTTAAAGGTTGTTTAAGACAATGTAGTAATTTTTAATCTTTTCTGTTCCGTACATTTACGGGCCAATCCCGTGTAAATGAGTACCCAAACATCCATATTTAAGGAGGGAGCCATCTCTCCTGAATTTATTGCAAAATGCATCACTGAACTGCAATCCGAAATCAGGGTTGGAGGCCATGATATTTTTTTGGGTCAGGTCCGAGCCGATGAGTTGGATGGAAAAAAAGTAGGAGCTATTGTTTATACGGCCTACGAAGAGATGGCCAATAAAAAAGCACAGGAGATCGCAGAAAAAGCGGTTGCTGATCACGGATTGAGTTCGCTCCAGATATACCATAGCCTCGGAGAGGTAAAAGCCGGTGAAATCTGCCTTTTTGTTTTCGCTTCTGCCCCTCACCGCAAAGAAGTTTTTGCCGGTTTGAATCAGGCTGTTGAAGCACTCAAGGCCGAATTGCCTGTGTTTGGAAAAGAAGTTTGGAGTGATGCTTCCTCCACCTGGAAAGTAAATCAGTAAGATGGTTGATATAACGCAAAAACAAAACACCCACCGTATGGCCATCGCTGAGGCGATTGTTCGGGTGAGTTCCCCTGATACGATGCAAGCCATTGCCAATGGAGAGGTGCCCAAAGGGGATGTATTTGAAATGAGTCGTGCTGCGGGCCTACTCGGTGTTAAAAAGACGGCGGAGTTATTGCCCGATTGCCATCCTCTGCCCATTGAGTTTACCGCTATTCGATACGAGACCAAAGACCTGGAGATCCGTATTGAAATTGAGGTAAAAACCTTCTATAAAACGGGGGTAGAAGTGGAAGCCATGCACGGCGCTAGCCTGGTGGCTCTCAATATGTACGATATGTTGAAACCCCTGGATAAGGGAGTCGAAATCCGCCACATACGATTGCTGCAAAAGCGGGGTGGTAAATCCGATATCGGCTAAATTTCGCTGCAAGGGCATTGCGTTTTCGGGCTGTTGATTTGAAGGAATCAAAACCCGAAACATGAGAAAAAAGAAAAGCTTATTGTTGCGTTTTCGGCAGCTATCTCCACATTTAAGAAAAGTATTCGAGTCAGATTTTAAAGAGGGTTTCCCGTCCCATTTGCTCAAACGAATTTCTTTGGGGCCGAATAAAAAGGGCCTGGCTGTTGACTTTTGCCAGGGAGACCGAAACTATTTGGTTTTGGTCGAAGAGCAGTATACCGCCCACTCCGTTCCAGGAGTAAAGGAAGATACGGCTGCACTTCAGTGGATGTTGGAAGAATCCGAGGAAGACGAAGTGGTCGATACCTTACTCGAGATTAGCCGAAAAAAAAGTGTAAAACTATTGGAAGAGGATAGTTAAATTAGGACTTCAAATTATCTCTATGAGTGAGTCCTTGTCCTTAGTCGGTAGTGAAGAATGGTGTTCCTTTGAACAATTGGGGATACCCGCAGTAAAGGCCCGAATTGATTCGGGTGCGCGAACCTCTTCGATTCAATCCCAAAACGCAAAGATCATTCGCCGAAATCAGGAAGATTGGGTTCGGTTTGAATTGAATCCCATTCAAGATAACCGAAGTGTCAAACTGATTTGTGAGGCGCCCTTGGTGGACCGTCGAATGGTAAAGAGTTCATCCGGGGTTTCTGAAGAGCGCTTGGTGATTCGAACAGAGGTGACCGTAGGGAAGCACAGCTTTGATTTGGAACTTACCCTGGCCAATCGCGATACTATGGAGTACCGTATGCTGCTGGGTCGTGAAGCCTTGAATGCGCGCTTTTTGGTGGATCCCTCCCAGAGTTTTTTACAGGGAGATATTACCGATGACCGCTTAGACGAACTCTATAAGTCCTATATGCCTGATAAGACGGGTTTGCGAATTGCTGTGTTGGCGAGTAACCCGCTTTTGTACAGCAATAAACGCTTGATGGAAGCCGGTTTGGCTCGGGGGCACGAAATGGTGTTTCTGAATGTCGAACACTCCTATATGAAGTTGGATACTACAGAGCCGGAGGTGCGCTATCGGGGAGGAAATGTGCTTAAT
Organism: uncultured Flavobacteriaceae bacterium; assembly: GCA_964558965.1. Classification (GTDB taxonomy): domain Bacteria; phylum Bacteroidota; class Bacteroidia; order Flavobacteriales; family Flavobacteriaceae; genus Aureicoccus. The sequence goes on along the minus strand of CAZLGZ010000035.1, from coordinate 14,001 downwards.
AAGTTTGACGCCGTTATTCCGCGAATAAAGCCGGCGGTCACCTTTTACGGCTGTGCGATGTTGAGGCAGTTCGATACCCTTGGAGTCTATTGCCAGAATAGCGCAGATGCGATTTCCAAGTCAAGAGATAAACTGTATGCTTCGCAAATCTTTGCCAAGAACGATTTGCACATCCCCACGACGGGCTTTGCAAAATCTCCGATTGATACCAAGGACCTTATTCGAATGGTCAATGGAGCTCCTCTAATCTTAAAATTATTGGAAAGTACTCAGGGGAAGGGCGTTGTTTTGGCGGAAACCAATAAAGCAGCAGAAAGTGTAATTAACGCATTCAAGAGTCTTAAAACCAATATTTTGGTTCAGGAGTTTATCAAGGAAGCCAACGGTTCTGATATCCGCTGTTTTGTTATAGACGGAAAGGTTGTGGCATCGATTGAACGCCGAGCCGGAAAAGGAGAGTTTCGCTCCAATTTGCACATGGGAGGTCAGGCTTCTAAAATTCGGATTAAACCCGAAGAACGTAAGTTGGCTGTGCGGGCGGCCAAAGCCATGAACCTGGTTGTTGCCGGGGTGGATATTATTCGTTCTAACCGAGGACCTCTCTTGCTTGAAGTGAATTCTTCACCCGGACTGGAGGGGATCGAAAATGCCACCGGATTGGATATTGCTCACCTGATGATTCGGGCCATTGAGAAGAAACTGAAATTCAGTTTGCCAGCCGTAGAAGCCGTTCAGGAATAAGGACTAGTTCTTCAGGTTTTGTAGCATCACCTCAGTGATGTCGTCCAGGTCATAGCGGTGATTCCACTGCCAATCTTCACGCGCTTGAGAATCATCTACACTTTGAGGCCAGGTATCAGCGATGGCTTGACGAAAGTCGGGATTGGCCTCCATAGTGAATCCTGGAAGATGCTTTCTGATACTTTCTGCCTGTTCTTTCGGTGTAAAACTAATGGCTCCAAGGTTGTAGGCCTTGTACTCATTTAGGTTATCACTCTCCATGAGTTCAATGGTTCCTCTAACGGCGTCCTCCATATACATCATGGGCATTCGGGTGTCTTCCTGTAAAAAGCAATCGTAGTGCCCTTTGGCCAAGGCGTCGTGGTAGATGGCAATTGCATAGTCGGTTGTTCCTCCACCGGGAATGGTTTTCCAACTGATGAGGCCGGGGTAGCGAACTGTTCGAACATCCACCCCATAGCGTTTTTGGTAGTAAGAACACCAGCCTTCTCCAGCCAGCTTGCTGATTCCGTAAACCGTTGTTGGTTCAGTAACCGTTTGCTGTGGAGTCTGTTGTTTGGGGGTTGTTGGGCCAAAAACGGCAATGCTGCTGGGCCAGAAAATTTTGTCAATAAGCCCTTCTTTGGCCAGGTTAAGAACGTGAAACAGAGAAGTCATGTTGAGGTCCCAAGCAAGTTCAGGTTGCCCTTCAGCCTTTGCACTGAGGAGAGCTGCCATATGGTAAATGGTTCCGACTTGGTATTGGTCTACGATCTTCTTGAGGGCTTGACCGTCCATGGCATTGAGCACCTCAAATGGGCCATCGCCTAAAAGTCCTTCCGGTGCAGGTCGGATATCAGTTGCAATAACGTTGGAAGCCCCGTGCTGGGCGCGAAGAGTTGTGGTGAGTTCGGTGCCTATTTGCCCACAGGCTCCGATAATTAAAATGCTTTTGGACACGCCCTTGGTATTCGAAATAATTGCCGCAAAGATAACCTATCTTTACCCAATAAGCCCGTTTGCATGCGATTCACTTCAAGTACAATGACCCTGGCTCTGTTCTTGCTACTAGGCTTTTCCTGTAAAAAGGAGAAGCAAGCCGCGGAGGAGAAGGCTGAAGTCAAAAAAGACACTGTTTTGAATTACACCAATCTGCCTTCTTTGCAGGAGTTGGATGATCAAGCAACTCAGTTGGTTGCTCCTTGGAAAGAGTATCAGGATTGGGAACGCAGTTTTGGCTTTATGGAGAGAGCGACCACCAAGGAAGACCTCTTACTGGCGGTCGAGGATTTATTGGCCAAGCAGGACACCCTTGATGCGTCAAGTCCCCCTAAAGCCTTTCAGGTATTGCCCATCGAATCACGGCAGAAGGTCATTCGGACTCATTTGATGCAACTCAAGGCGGCTTTGCAAGACGAAACCGCAACCGATAGCAGTATGGCTGCGATTTACCGAGCACGAAATTCGTGGCGAAATCAAATGAATGTGCTCCTTAGATCTCCCTTGGATTCTGTGATGGAGCGGGCCTTATTGGCACCAGAAATCGAAGAAGAAAACCCAACACCATGATGCAATTCCAAAAACACCTAACGCTGTTTATCGCTTTGTTTTCGATGGCCCTGATTCAGGCGCAGGACAAAGACAAAGAAGTTCTAAATCAACTGCTGGATCAATGGCATAAGGATGCTGCAGATGCCAATTATGAAGGCTACTTTGGAGCGATGGCGGAAGAAAGTATTTTCATCGGAACCGATGCCACGGAGAACTGGACCAAAAAGGAGTTTCAGGACTTTGCTAAGCCGTATTTTGATCGAGGAAGAGCCTGGAGTTTTACCGCAATAGACCGTAATATTTACGTGCAAAAGGGTGGGGTGGCCTGGTTTGACGAGTTACTTTCAACTCAAATGGGCATTTGCCGAGGTTCGGGTATATTGATCAAAAAGAAAGGAAAGTGGCATATCAAACACTACGTTCTTTCGATTGATGTTCCCAATGACAACGTCAGTGAACTCACTGCCTTAAAGCAAAAACGCGATAGCACTTTTATTGCTGACCGCAGGAAAATGCGCTAAATATTCTATTGCTTGTTGGCTTCCGCTTTGCGACTTTCAAGAGCTTGACGACTTAGACTGGCCAAGTTGAACTTGGGTTCCATTTGCAATGCTTGATTAACCAAGGCTAAAGCGTCATCAATTTTGTCCGGAGCGTTGTTGTAGGTCAAGAGACCTTTAAGGTGCAAGAAGGCCGCCTTAATCGATACCTCGTACGGTTGTTGTCTTTCAAAAAAGGCATATTTCATATCGGCAGGAGCGTTGGCTATACCGTACTCAATCTTCTCTGCTGCTTTGGTGTTGTCACCATTTTGAATCATCAAATCGGCTAACTCATAGGCCAAATAGGCATTGGCGTTGCGCGAAAACAAGATTTCGAATTGTTCCTGAGCACGTTTAGGTTGGTTGATGGCTTTCAGCGAAACCGCCTTTACCTGAACAGCCAAATCACTGGCCTTGTCATCGTTTTCAATTCCTACTGTTCTCAAAGCTTGCTCGTGCTGTCCACTGTTCATGTAGATGTAACCAAGGGTATCGATGCGTTCTTGAGACGGGTTGAGTACGTTCAAGTGGGTAAGGGCATTGATCACGCCATTGACATCGCCTTGACTTTTCATGGCTTGGTAATAGGCTTCAAAATGAGCGGCCAAAGCGCTCTTGTCTTGAGCCTGGGTAAAGCTGATTGCTAAAACAAAGAACAGGGGAAGTAACTTTTTCATTCCGATGATTTTAGAGCCGCAAAAGTAGTAAAATTTCCCGCTTAGAGCGGATTTCTCGACGAAAGGGGCTTAAGATTCGATAGGGAATTGGAAGGAGTAGCCTTTGCTGCGAAGAACTTCGGGTTCTACCGCCAGGCCCTCTCGTTTTTCATCCAGGTATTCCGGAGGGGGAATCTGGCGTTTAAGCGCCTCCTGTGTGTAGTATTCTTTCTTTGTCGGGTGGCTGGGGTGAACCAAATTGATGACTTCATCTTTCCACTCTTTTTGAAGACATTGAAAGATGATTTCAATACACTCCTTTCGCTGAATAAGATTTACGGGCCTGCCTCCTCCGCGGAGGTTTGTTCTTCCACTTAGGCGGGTGATCGGATGACGATCGCTCCCCAACAATCCTCCTGGGCGTAGTATTGTCGTTTCCAAATGGGGCGCGGACAGGAGTGATTTTTCTGCTTGGACCAATTGGCGACCAGATTCCGTCTGGGGATTTATTTCGCTTTTTTCGTCCAAGTGGGTCCGGTTTTCTCTGGGGATGTCTGTTCCATAGACTGAAGTGCTGCTGATAAAGAGTACCCTATGCAGATCATGGTCTTTCAGCTCTTTGATGAGTTGGGCGATGCGGAGGTCATACCGCAAAGTAGGATCTTTTCTAAGGCCAGGAGCGACCGCGATTAACAGGGTATGCATGCCTTCCAAAAAGCCGCGGAGATTTCCTTGAACGCCCTCCTCGTCTAAGGCGATTTCAAAAGGGTGTAGACCGGCTTCCTGCAGTTGCGGAAAGCGCAGGCTAGACTGAGTACTTCCATTTATCCGATAGCCTTTGCCAACTAGATATTTTCCTAGAGCTAAGCCAAGCCAACCACTTCCGAGAATGGCCAGTCCGGGATCTTTTTGATCATTCAAAACGGTAGGTTTTGGTCCATAGCAGGGCGTCATTCAGGACAAAGGGCATGGGGATTTCGATTTCTGGACGGACCGAAACGCCGGTACCTGGGTAATTGACCAGATCGGTACTGGCTTCGTAAAGGGTGAGTTCCAGTTCTTGTCCTTTTGGCCATTCCAGTTGGATTTCGGTGTCCTCGTTGTCACTGATGAAGTGGGTAAAGAGTCGATCCGTCTGGCGGTTTTCTAGGTAATAATCCTTCAGCTTGACCCCCTTGATGATTGCCTTCTTAAACCCGACTTCGTTGGTGTATACCTCGAGGCGATTGACATTTCGAGTGGGCGAAATACAAAGGTCCAGATAGCGGGTGTCTCCTATAAGGGTGTCTTTATCGATCCGAATTTTAGGAGCTGAAAGCCTTAGTCTTTTAGCAGACTCTACAGGGACCAAATGATTAAAGGAAGTCCCGTATTTACTGCTGATGTTGTTCAGTTCAACTTCAGGTTGTGAATTCTCTTTTTCAAGAAAGGGAGCATTCCACTCCGAGAGTACTGCATCGTAAGAAGCCCAATAGGCCTTGTCTTTATTGGCGTCTTCAACATAAAGCAGACTGGTCGGAAGAGGTCTTTCCGGACTTTGGTCACTATCGATGTGCGTCTTGACAGCCAGGCTTATGGCCACGAAAAGAAAGAGAACCGCTAAGCGGGTCATATACTGAGTCTTGTGCAAAAGAGGCAAGGCAAACAGAAAAAGTAAACTCACCAAAAGGCTACAAGCGATCAACATCTTGAGACCCAAACCGACAGGAAACATGACCACAAAAGGAGTGCAAATCAAGATGGCCGGTAACGAGAGCAAAAGCAACACAAAGGTATTCGGGTGCTGATCATCCATAGAGATCATCCAAGCGGCCAGCAGCCCGTAAATGGGGACGATAAAAAAGCTGGCACCTGCGAGGTAGTGACTCAAAAGCCCGGTAATAAGAAGCCACAGAAACAGGGGGGCGGCGATTAAATCTGCCGTGCGGTGGGCGTAGAATCGGTTGTAAAAGAAAAAACAAATCGATAAAGAGAAAAAGGCCAAAGTATAGATGTAGCCGTGCCCGTTATACGGAAAGCCGTGCAAATTATTCCCAAGTTCAGGGTACCAATAGGTGATGACCGGCCAGGCGAAATAACCAGCCAAACCATTAACCAATAGGATCCCTAAAAGCGGAAAAAATCCTTTGAGCATGCCTTTTACACTCAACTTTTCTTTGCGAAGACCAATGATCAGAATGCTGATAAAAACCAAACAGGCTCCAAGGAAAAGAGGCCATATCATCTCATAGGGGTAGCTCAGCATCCGGTAGTAGGGCATGTTGAAGTAAACAGAATCATTTAGACTCTTTAAAGCCGTCAGGTCGGCCTGGGCGTAGTGTTGTAAAAGAGGCATGAGGTATTCCCCCTGGTGTTTGAGCGTCGGGAGATCTAATCTGTCCGGTCTGTCCAGCGCTGTGTGGTAGTCAAAATGATCATCGATAAAAGCAAAGTTGAATCCTTCAATATCGCCTTGTTCTCTAAAAACCGTTAAATCGGTATCGTTGGGGAGTAATTTGTAGATGCTGTAGGCGAGGGAATTGGCAACAGGGTAGCTCACTCCCGCTTTTTGAAACCCTTTGATCAGCTCGGCGTTCCCGCGATTGGTTTCGATAAGCATATAACTAGGCCCGCCACTACCTCGCGCTTCGAAATTCAAAACCAGTCCTACTTCTTTAGCCCATTCGTGCTGTTGAACAAAAAGAGCAGCTCCATTTAGACCCAATTCTTCGGCGTCGGTGATTAAAACAATGATGTCGTTTTTGTTCTTGGTTTCTCGGCTTGTGTAAGCGCGTACCCCTTCCAGTATGGTGGCTACCCCGCTTCCAGCATCGCTGGCTCCGAAAGAGGAATGGGGGCTGCTGTCGTAATGAGACATGAGAACCAGGGCTTTGCCATTGGGGTCAGAGCCGGGAATTCGAGCGAGAATATTAGTCGCCCTCGAAAGATTGCCCCAGTCCCCTGCAGTGTACCCTTCCTGGAACTGAACATCTAAGTGGAGTTTCTCTAATTCGTCAGCGATGTATTGTCGGACCTCTTTGTGCGCGGAATAGCCCACCCCGTGGGGTTTTTGCCCCATATTTTTTACATGAGCGAAGGCCTTGTCGGTCGAAAAAACGCTTGGGTCCGAATCTGCATCGGGTTCATAAGAAGGTAATAAAGACCAAAAACTCCAGGCTACAGCTAAACCGAGCAAGAGTAATGAAAGCAATCTTGGATATTTCATATAAGGATTGGGGGCCTGTCTCGTAATTTGGATTCTAACTACAAGTTAAAAATAAAGATTTAACAAAAAATCATTAAATTAGAAAGAAACCTTCAACCAGTAAGATTATGGGAATCAAGAGTTTTCAAGGAGCCAGAGCCAAAGCCGAACCGAAGACGACCAGTGAAGCCCCCATTTTGGTATCGGATTATATGACGACCAAATTGGTGACTTTTTTGCCGGATCAATCGATCCTGGAAGTGATGGAAGCCTTCGCGAAACATCATATTTCCGGTGGTCCTGTAGTAGATGATGCCGGTTTTTTGGTCGGGATTATCTCGGAGGCCGATTGTTTGAAGCAAATTTCCGAAAGTCGCTATTTCAACCAGCCTATTTTGGATAAACGTGTAGATAGTTACATGTCCAAAGAGGTGGAAACCATCCCCCACGACATGAGTATTTTTGATGCGGCCGAGCGCTTTATCAAGAATAACCGCCGCCGACTACCGGTCATGAAAAATGACATTATGGTGGGGCAAATATCCCGCAAGGATATTGTCATCGCTGCCCTAAAACTCAGCGGAGTCAACTGGAAATAGCCAAAGGCCGTTTGTCTTTGTGAACGATAAGAAGCCGATTGGCTTCAAGCCTGCGGTACCCCACATCGTAGATATAATAATAGTTTTGACCACGGGTCAGCCGGAGTATTTCGGTTAGGAAACCAAAATCAAATCCCAGTTGTATAAGCTGTTCACGTCTGATTACTCTGCGTACTTTGGATCCGAGTATTTCCTTTAATATTTGCCTGTTTCTCTGCAGTTTCTGGTGCGTTGCATAACGTACGCGATTTCTTTTTTGGTGTTTTCGATTGTGGTAGGTATTCCGGCAATAGTCCCCGCAGAACCTTTTGTCTGACCGGCCCTTTAGCGGGGAATTACATTCTTCACACAGTCTCTTATTCATGCCACTTCATCTTTAGGGGCAAAGATGAATCGCCTCACTGCAATTATGAAGTAGGCTCCTCTGAATTGGTCAATTTGATGAGGGAACGCAGGGCATCCATTTCTTTTTGAATTCCTCTGCGGGCCAGCAAAAAAATAAGGGAGCCCGAGACGAGGAAGAGCCCTGACCAGATCATAATTTGCTTGAAGGGGAAGTAGTTTGCAAACTCTGGTACCTGCAACCCAATACCAACAAAATAGATCAATAGAATGATCGGACTCCAGAGATCGTGCAGCTTCTTTCTGAACCGGTAGTAATCCATCATATTGCTTTCTTTTATCAAAGTGGTCTGGGTCGGTTGAATTCTTGTGTAATAGCGATAAGAATAAATCTCCAAGAGAATTCTTACCCCTAAAGAACCCAAGAGTAAACCGATCCCGAGTCTGCCCAAAAAGCTTTCGAGGGGGGCTTGCAGCATATAAAAGAGGAGCAAGCAGATCCAAGTGAGGCCAAGGATAAGCCCATTGGCCAAATGCTGATTGAGCTGGAGGCGGTTATTTTGGCGAATATGACTTTCCATCATTTCGCTGCTTGGAATGTGCTCTGAGGAATCCTCGCGGGCCTTTTGCCATTGATCTTGTAAGTCTTTGAATTCCATTTTAAGTCGTTTTTAATTGATTGGAAAGGGCTTTTTTAATCCGGTGCATACGCACCCGAAGGGCACCTGCTTTGATGCCGAGCACCTCGGCGATAACGTCTTGTTTTTCTCCTTCTAAGGACATCATAATCAAAATTCTATCGACCTCTTCCAGTTCACCAATGGCCCTAAATAGGGCCTGGTGTTGTTCTTCTTTTTGGTGATCCGTCTCTTCGGAAATCGGCTCCTTGCTCAATTGATCCCAGGAGTTCATCCGGGTTTTCTTTTGCTTTCTCAACTGGTGTAAACAGGTGTTGACTGTAATGCGGTAGAGCCAGGTTTTATACTGGGCTTCCCCTCTGAAACTGTCCAGTTTTTGCCATACGATGGTAAAGATTTCCTGAACCAAGTCCTGGGCTTCCTGGGTATTTCCTTTCATGTAACCCATACACATTTGAAGAACCATGGGTGAATGGGAATCGTAGAGGGTTTTAAATAAGGTCGAACGGTCCTTAGTCATTTATGAAGGCGTTGATCAACGTGTTCATCTTGTCTTTTTGGTCAAAAAGTATGAAGTGTCGACTCTCTTCCACCATGACCAGTTCCTTTTGTGCAAGAGCGGCGTATTGCTTTTCTAGATTGATTCGGGCCTGCTCACCAAAGGGTTCTGTTGCACCGAGCAATAAGGTCTTGGCTTGAATTTCCGGCAGCAGAGTCCGTTGATCTAATTTAAGTAAGTCGGTATACCCATAAACATACGTCTTTCTATCGGCATCTAAGATCCACTGACTCAACTGCTCTACTTGACTCAGGTCCTTGGTCATTTGCTGAGCCATGCCCTGTGCCATCGCCTGAAAATCACTGGCCTTCATCGAAAGAGTGCGTTGGTTAAAGGGGCTTTCGTAGACCATTTGATCCGCAGTAAAACCAGGAAACATAAGTTCACGCATACAGGGTAAAGTGTCGACCAAGATGAGTTTAGCTACTCGGTCCGGGAGGTCGTGTGCTAAATCTATGGCCAGGTTTCCGCCCATGCTGTGACCAATTAAAACCACCTCTTTGAGGTCTTGGTCTACAACATATTCGCGTAAGGCTTCCTTGACTTGTGGATACCAGGGGAAGGAAATAGGTTTTGTTTTATCAAATCCAGCATAGGTCACAAAATGTCCTTTCCACTCTCCAGGCAGTTGGGTGTAAAAGTCATTCCAAATCTGTCCTGGATTTGTAAACCCAGGAAGAAAAAGAATGTTTTGACCTTCTCCGTTCACCTGAACATGGATGGGTTTTTCTTGTGCATTCAAGGGACTGCTTAGGGCAAGCAGTAGAAAACTATAAAGGAAAAATACTCGTCTCATTGTTTGTGTTTTTCCCTTAGAGATAGTCAGGCCTAAAATGTTACACGTTTTTTTTATTCAGTCTATTCAATTCTAAATGCTTTTAAGTGTAACTAAATGTAATTAAGTGTTTTATAGACGATTGTGCGGAGTTGTTTCCAGAGGTTTGCTATGTGTTTAGCGAGTGAATCGCTTTTAATTAAAACAGAGTAAATAGTATGAGAAACAAGGTTCAGTTAATTGGCAATTTAGGTGCAGATCCGGAGGTGGTTACTTATGAGAATGGGTCAAAAAGGGCAAAGTTTTCTATGGCCACAAACGAAGTCTATCGCAATGGCGAAGGCGAAAAGCAAACCGACACCCAATGGCATCAGGTCGTTGCCTGGGGACGATTGGCCGATTTAGCCGAATCCTATCTTTTTAAAGGCAAAGAGGTTGGTATTGAAGGGAAGTTAATGACTCGTTCCTATCTAACGGATAAGGGTGAGAAACGCTACTTTACCGAGATCCGATGTGATGAATTGCTACTGCTGGGAAGGTCAACGGTCGCTTTAGAGCAAGCGACTATTATGGAAGAGACTGAAATCTAGAAATAGATTTCCTGAGCCAGGCGATACGTGTTGCAGTGCGCCCGTACAATATGCTTGATTTCAGGGGAATATCCTCCCCCCATACTGCATTGAACGGGGACTCCCGCCTCATGGCATGTTTTCAATACGAGTTCGTCCCTCTTTTCACAGCCTTCCATAGACATTCCTAGAGTGCCTAATTTGTCGGTTTCCAGAACATCTACCCCGCATAAATAAAAAACGAATTGGGGGTCGCATTCTGTGAATAGCTTATGGAGGGCTTTTTCTAGGATATCGAGGTAGGTTTTATCAGGTGTGCCTTTTTCTAAAGGAATATCCCAATCTGAGACTTCTTTTCTGAAAGGATAATTGGCCTGGCCATGCATCGAAAAAGTATATACCCGCTCGTCATTCTGGAAGATTTCGGCAGTGCCATTTCCTTGATGTACATCAAGATCGATAACCAAAATCCTGCTGAGTTTCTTGTTGTTGAGAAGATCGTAGGCGGCTATGGCTTGATCATTCAGCAGGCAGAAGGCTTCACCATGACCTCGAAATGCATGGTGCGTACCTCCGGCGATGTTCATCGCTACTCCATGTTGTAGGGCAAATTCACATCCCTTAATGGTTCCATCTGCAATGATGAATTCTCTTTCTATAAGCTGAGTGCTCAGGGGGAAGCCAATTTTGCGAACCTCACTGGGTTTAAGTTCTTCCGCGACAAGCTTCTCGACATAAGAGCGGTCATGTGCTGGGAGAACAGTTTGAAGGACAGGTTTTTCAGGCCGGAAGAAGTTTTCTGCTTCACATATTCCTTCGTAGAGTAGCTGTTCCGGTATAAGATCGTACTTCTCCATCGGAAAGCGGTGTCCCTCTGGAAGCGGTAGTCGGTAGATCGGATGATGTGCTATTTTCAGCAATAGAACCTAGGGCGTTTGTGGAAGCGTTAATTGATGACTGTACGGGCGACCATTATATATGCCTTGCAAATCAATATTGATTTCGGGAACATACGATCTAGGGATTCTTAGACTGGCTTTGCCGGAAGAATCCAACTCGATTTCAGGGCTCCAAAGCAGGGTTCCATACCGCAAGAAGGAAGCACTATTGTAGGAGTCGAATTGAGGTGCATAATACTCCTGAGGCGTTGTAAATGTAAGCGGTATGCTGTAAGATGACTTAACAGCCTCTGCATTGGATTTTATGGTCAGTACTTTGGCAGGATCGGTATAGATTTTAATGACTCCGCCTCCAAAACGAAGTCCACCGCCTATACCGGACTTATTGACTACGATATAATCTACAACATCCATACGGAATTGGTAGAGGTTGCTATAGTCTGTGAGTAGGATATCGTCTAAAAGAATAGCCGGGGTGTCGTTGTTTGGACTATTCGGTACACGTGCCGAGATTTCAAATCGTCCGTTGAGTTCGTTAACGACAAAACCGCGAGTACTCAGGTAGGTGGAAAGCAGTTGGCTTCTTCTAGGATCATCGGGTTCAAAGAAATCGACGTTTCCAAAGGCACTGACATTTCTGATTTTTTCACGTCGTTCTTCAACCTTGGACTCGGTCACAACAACTTCGTCGAGCTGTCGGATATTGTTGAAGGCTGAAATATCTAGAGAGGGCAGGTCTTCATCGCTTGCCTGACGGTTCCAAAGGTCTGGGAGTAAAAAAGTGTTGTTTAGCGCTACCTCGGGGATTTCGGAGGGTTTAAATTGTAAATAGACCCCTGGCTTTGTAAAGCCTCCTTTGGTCTGTACCTGGGAGATGGAGATTTTTTCGTCTTGAATTGGAAAGAGGTAATCCAAATTCATGATGTTTTGACCTTCATCATTCTTGAGTATCGCAGATTTGTGATTCGTCAAAGGGTATACAAAATACTTTTGTCCTGAATCGTTGTTGTCGGTAAGGACCAAGCTGATTCCTTTTTCAAAAGTGAAGAGTTCCTCTGGGGTTTTGTTGGCGATAGTATTCCAATCGTAGGCGCTCCAGCCCTGAATCATCATGACCAGATCGAGCTCATACCATTTCTTGGGTGTAGGGTCATTGAAATAGTATTGGGCATTCTGAACAGGTGTTTTCAGATGAGGTGCCAAATGAGTGAAAGAAGTCAGGGTGTGTTGACTATTGGAAGAAATGCTGGTGGCGGGTTGAATGGCTATACTAAGGGAAGAGGTTTCTGTTGTTGTGTAGCCGGCCAAAGCAATATCAATGTCTAAGGAATCTTTTCCTTGTACTGGGCGAATATCAAAGGCGGTGTCTGGGTTTTGCCAACCGTAGTTGTTAAAATACAGTCTTTCCAATAAAGGATTGCCTTTACGGTCAAATACGGTTAGGATGTTTACCCCTGGAAAAAGGTCTTTCTTGATTAAAGCAAGAATAGCTTCTCGACTCTTGTTGAATTGAACAGGTACGCCAGTGATTCTACTTCCATTGTGGATGGTGAGGGTGTACTCTTCAGAAATTTCTTTGCTGGAGCTCAAGCGAACGAGTACTTCATCCCTCATTTCCTGCACCTTGATTCCGGTGCCGGTAGGCTGAATATTGGGAATGGGTAAATTTCTGGTTTGTCCTTCGTAGGTATATTCCACCTGGTACTGGGTGCCCGCTTCCGGGGTGAGAATGAATTTGCCCAGGCCTAAGGCGTTGACCTTAAAGGTGGTGACTTCCTGTTTGTCCTGGTTAAGCACCCGACCAGTAACTCCATCAAGACCGTAGCCTTGGCTATCCTTAAAGGCCAAGCCAAACACGCTTTCTACTCCCACTGGAGCATGTCCGCCTTCGGGTAAAACATGAGCGATAATCTCACTTCTAATCTGTTTGTTCTCTTCCACCTTGGTTTGAGGATCCACCACAAGAATGGATTGCTCAAAATGATTGCTCTCCTGAAAATTGAGCATATAGTTGGTGTATGCCCTAAGGGTATATTCTCCTGGAGAAAAAACACTATCGAGTTGGATGGCACCAGCAGCGGTACCTTTTTGTACCCACAGCAAGTCACTCTTGACCGTTTTTCCATTCTCGTCTTTGATGGTGAGATAGAGGTTGGTGGCCTTTTCTGAGAGTTCCATGCTGGCCTTATCCAAGACGTACGCCTTAAAACCCAGAGGTTCTCCAGCGAGATAGACGGACTTGTTCAGGTGAACATAGGCGACTTCCCTCGGTAATTCGACATAGGATTCAAATTGTTTGAGGAGGTCCATGACGGACTGTCCCCGGCTCAAGCCTGTAAAAAGCAAGAGTAGGCAGAGGAGAAATCCCCCGTTTCGAGATGCAATGCGCATAATGTAAGGTTTAGGCGGGGGGAATTGATTTACATGGCCGAGCCGTCAGCGGCGGCACTTTCTACAGTGAGTTTTTCGATATCGCGATCAAAGAGATAAAGACCTCCTTTGTCGTTTCCGATCAGGTTGATTTTGTCCAAAGCCGTTCGTGCGAGGGCTTCTTCCTCAATTTGCTCGGCAACATACCACTGCAAGAAATTATGTGTCGCGTAGTCTTTTTCATCCAGGGTCACCTGAACAAGCTCGTTAATGCTTTGAGAAACGAAAATTTCGTGATCCAGAAGCTTCTGAAATACTTCAGGTAGTGTTCCAAAATCCTTTGCGGGCTCTTTGAGATCCGTAATGATCGCATGACCTCCACGCTCGTTCACGTACTTGACCAATTTAAGCATGTGCATGCGCTCCTCGTCCGAGTGGCCGTACATAAATCCAGCCACACCACTAAGGCCTTGAACTTCTGCCCAGGAGGCCATAGCCAGGTATATCTGAGACGATTCCGCTTCAATGCGGATTTGTTTGTTAAGTGCTTTTTCTAAGTTTTTAGATAACATAGCGTTCTGTTTTTATGAAATGGTT